>JAUYPK010000039.1 GCA_030697615.1 Microcaldota archaeon
AAATTTTTCGCCTTGGTCGATTTTTAACAGTTCAGTGTATTCGCCAAAGTTTTCCTTAATGTCAATTAACGCGTGGTTCGTGTGTTTGAAAATGCGAAATTCGTTGGAAAGTCGTAAGTCGATGCTTGCGGGTTGTACGCAACTGGTGTCAAACGGCGTTATCACTAAGTTGCCTTTTTCAATTTCTTTTTTCAATGTTACGTCGCTTAAAATCATACCTGTTAATTCCTCCGTTTAAAAATTTGTCCAAGTGGTTTTCCGCGGTTTTGTTCAGCTGCTTTTAGTATTGCGGCCATTCGCGTCACTGCAAGTTGGCTTGGTTCATTTCGCGGCAAAGTGCTGCGCGGCGCAAGCGCTCTTGCAAGTGCAAGTTTAAGTGGGTGAATTTCCACGTGTTGTGCGTTGGGCATTTCTGGCGTGAAACGTCGTGAAAGTTCAGTTGTTCTTGCAGTGTTTTCCGCTAGGTTTCTTCTTGAAGTGTCTAGAACTGCAATGCGTCTTGCTATGCTTAATCCGCCCATTACGTTCATATTTTTGATGCAATTAAACATTTCGCAGAATAAGTTTAAAACCACTTCGACGCTACTTTCTCGAGTTGCGGGTTAGTAGAGGAGAAACGCCGCTAGTGTTACTATCATTGCAGCTAGTCCTAGTTTTTGGTGTGTTGCAAGCGGTTCTTCTTTTCTTGCTGCTGTAATTAAAACAACAATTGCTGGAAAGAGCCCAGAAAGTGCAACTGCAAATGTGCTGTTTGCCGAGTTTATCCCAGCTAAGTATAGTATCCAGCCAATTGAGTAAAGCAACCCAATTATGCAACCTTCCATGGAAATTGCTTTAATCCATTTGATTAGCTTCTCTTTGTTCATTGCGCCTAGAAGCACTGCGCCAATTGCAGTTAAGCTAAACGCGTAGGTGAATTCGTTGAACTCGCTTTTGACAAGCGCTGGCAACGTGCTTGTAGCTGTAAACGCCACTGCAGCGAGGAGGGCAAGTGCAACTCCTTTTTCAAGTTTGTATTCTTTGAAGTTAAACGTTTGAAATGCAGATACGCTTGCAAATAATAACGCGGCCATTGCAAGCGCTATTTTGAACAAGGGCATTGTTGACTTGGTTATAATTGCAACAATGAGCACTGCAACTACGCTGTAGAGGCTGCCGATTGGGGAGTTTATGCTTACTTTGCCAAGTTGAAATGACTTGTAGAGTAAAGTTGAACCAATTACTGAAAGTATTGAAACTCCCAAGAGAACTGCAAGCGAGTTTTGGCTTGTTGGCAGTACAAATTGCCCAGCTAATAGGAATGGGATAAAAAGGATTGCAGCTGCGCTTATGTTGTTTTCAAAAAAAGCCCGCTGGTAGCCAATGCGCTTGGCTAGTTTTGAGCTTAAGTAGTCATACAGCGCCCATGAAATTGCAGTGCCTAAACCGAAGAGCAGTGGGAAAAGTTCAATCATAAAATTTCAATCATTTATAAGAAATTTTAACGACGTAGAATAATAAAACGTGCAGGCTAGGCGTTTTTTAAACTTTTAAAGAGTAACCTTGAAATGGGACTAAAAGAGACTCAAGCTGGGTTAACTGTAGAAGAAGCGAAGCAAGCCTTAGCTAAGTTTGGCTATAATGAGCTAAAGGAAAAGAAAAAAACCACTCCTCTTGACGTTTTTGTCCGCCAGTTCAACAACTTTATCACTTATGTTTTGCTCGCAGCAGCTGTTATTTCGCTGCTAGTTGGAGAGCTTGTCAATTTCTTTGTCATCATTGCCATAATTTTGTTTGTAATTATACTTGGCTTTATACAAGAGTACCGCGCTGAAAAAACAATAGCTGCGTTGAAAAACTTCGTCAAACCAACAAGCCGCGTTTTACGGAGTGGAAATGTTCAAGTTATTCCCGGTAGGGAAATTGTCCCTGGCGACGTAATCCTTTTGGAAACTGGGGACAAGGTTCCAGCTGATTGTAAGTTACTTGAAATTATCGGGTTGAAGGTTGACGAAAGCATGTTAACTGGAGAGAGTTTTCCAGTTGAAAAAAAGGCGGGCGATGAAATTTACGCTGGTACTTCGATTGTACACGGCAGGTGCAAGGCACTTGTAACCAAAACCGGAATGTCAACCAAGCTAGGTTCAATTGCAGAAATGGTCCAAACTGAAGAAAGCGAAACTCCGCTCCAAAAAAGAATCAACCACTTGTCTAAACTACTTGCAGCTTTAGCACTAGGCGTTTGCCTCATAACGTTTATAGTTGGATTATACCGTGGTGCGCCTCTTGTTGACATTTTAGTAATTGCACTTGCGCTTGCAGTTGCAGCTGTTCCTGAAGGTTTGGCGTTGACGTTGACTATTACTTTAGCGTTTGGAATGCAGAAAATGGCTGAGCATAATGCGATTATGCGTAAGATGCTTGCAGTTGAAACGCTTGGGAGCGTAACTGTAATTGCAACTGATAAAACCGGCACGCTGACAAAAAACGAAACGGTAGTTGAGCAGGTTTATGCTGATGGCAAGGTTTTCAAAGTTACTGGTGGCGGTTATGTTCCAAAAGGAACTTTTACTTTGGATGGTGCAGAGGTTGATCTGGCTAAGGAAGTGGGGTTGACAAATCTTTTGCGCGCGTCTGCATTGTGCACAAGCGCTTCTCTTGAGGAGAAGGATGGTGAATGGAAGGGTTTTGGCGACCCGACTGAAATTGCGATTTTAGTTGCTTCTGCAAAGGCAGAGCAGTGGAAAGATGATTTGGAAACGGATTTCAAACCGTTGGAAGAGATGGTATTTTCTTCTGAAAGTAAAATGATGACAACTATTCACGCCGATAAGGCAAATAAGGGCAGCAAAGTTGCGTTTACAAAAGGCGCGCCTGAAGTGGTTATTGAAAAGTGTAAGTTTATTGAGAAAAATGGCAAAGTTGTAAAGTTGTCCGGGGCTGAAGCTAAAAAGTTGCTGGAAATTAACAACGGGTTTTCGTCAAATGCTTTTCGTTCGCTGGCAGTTGCATATTCGCCTGTGAAAAATAAGACGCAGCTTAATAGTGGATTAATTTTTCTTGGTTTAATTGCAATGCGTGACCCGCCGAGGGAAGAGGTCTTACAGGCGATTGTTGAGTGTAAGCAAGCTGGGATAAAAGTAGTGATGATAACTGGCGACAATAAGGACACTGCGTTTGCAATTGGCAGGCAAGTTGGTTTAACTGAAATGGTTCCTGCAAACGTACTACGTAGTTTGCCGCTTCACTTGCAAAAAGTTATGTGTGATTCAGTTATAACTGGCGAAGAGTTGGATTCGCTTAGCGATGCTGATTTTGCAAAGATTGTAAACTACGTGAATATTTACGCTCGTGCTGCTCCTGAGCAGAAGTTGAGAATTGTAACTGCGTTGAAAGAAAATGGTCACATTGTTGCAATGACTGGAGATGGGGTTAATGACGCGCCTGCTTTGAAAAAGGCGGATATTGGAGTTGCAATGGGGTTGAAAGGCACTGACGTTGCAAAAGAGGCTAGTGCAATGGTTTTACACGATGACAATTTTGCAACTATTGTAAGTGCAATTCGCCAAGGGAGGACAATTTATCGGAACATTGAAAAGTTCACTTCTTATTTAATTTCGCGTAATTTCACCGAGGTAATCTTGATACTGCTTGGACTCATTTTTCTCGGTTTTGACTACCTTCCGCTTTTAGCGTTGCAAATTTTGTTCATAAACACGTTT
>JAUYPK010000040.1 GCA_030697615.1 Microcaldota archaeon
GAAGCTTACGGGTTCAAAGATAGTTTCTTTTACTGAAAAGCCACGCGCTGTTGAAAGCCAAAGTAATTTGGTAAATGCCGGAATCGCAGTTTGTGAACCGTCTATTTTTCACTATATTTCGAAAGTGCCGAGCAGTTTTGAAAAAGAGCTGTTGCCAGCGTTGGCAGAGAAGGAAAAGTTGTACGGCTACATCTACTCCGGAAAATGGATGGACGTAGAAATGGCGCCTTAAGTTTATCAAAAGCTAAAGTAATATTTTTAATTAAAAAAAGAAAAGTAGACGCCAAGAGGGCGTCAAAAAGTTTTGTTTGTTTAGCGTCTTCCTCTTCCGAATCGT
The DNA here is from genome assembly GCA_030697615.1 of Microcaldota archaeon. Taxonomy (GTDB): domain Archaea; phylum Micrarchaeota; class Micrarchaeia; order Norongarragalinales; family UBA8480; genus JAHFHC01. Next base: position 338 of record JAUYPK010000040.1, read on the forward strand.
GAGGTTACTGGTTTTGCTTTTGCGCGTTTTTTGCGCTTCCCGCGCCAGTTAAGCTGCTTCTTCTTTTTGATTTCAACTGGTTTATCTGCCATTTAAGTACATTCACCTTTTATTTTTACTCTTCTATAGTTAACACATGGCTGAAATAAATTCCCACATGTTTAGAGAATACGACATCCGCGGCATTGCAGGAGAAGACTTAACTGTACTTGGCGCGGAGCTAATTGGAAAAGCGGTTGGCACTTATTTAAAACAAAGGGGCGAAAGTGAAGTTATCCTTGGCAGAGATTGCCGCTTGTCTTCGCCAGCTATGTCAAAAGCGCTTGTTGCAGGCTTGAATTCAACTGGTTGCAGTGTAAAGGATATTGGCTTGGCGTCGTGGGGTTTTGTAAACTATGCTTTGCGGCAAAGGATAGGCAACGCAGTTTTTGTATCCGCAAGCCACAACCCAGCGCAATACAATGGGTTCAAAGTAGTTGTACAACAAGCGTCAATCAATGGCGGCGAAATAAGAAAACTTTTGAAACTTATTGAAACGGAAGATTTTGAATTAAGCGACAAAGCTGGAACTGGAAAATACAGCGAAATTTATCTTCTTGACAGTTACGTTTCTTTTCTCAAGAGTAAAGTGAAGCTAGCGCGGCGGTTGAAAGTCGTAATTGACTGCGGCAACGGGATGGGCGCTTTGGTTGGGCCCCGCGTTTTCAAAGAGCTTGGATGCGACGTAACTGTGCTGTACGGCGACTTGGACGGCAGGTTTCCAAACCACCCAGCTGATCCGGTTGTGCCTGAAAACCTCGTTGATTTAATTGCAGCTGTTAAGCAACATGGCGCGGATTTTGGAATTGCTTTTGACGGAGACGGTGATAGGATTGGGGTTGTTGATGAGAACGGCTCGATTATTTACTGTGATGAGTTAACCGCGATTTTTGCAAAGGAAATCTTATCGCGAAAGCCAGGGTCAAAAATCGTTTTTGAAGTTAACTGTTCGCAAGCGTTGCCAGAAGTGATAAAAAAACACGGGGGAGTTCCACTTGAGACGAGGGTTGGGCATAGCTACGCTGAAGAAACTCTTGCCAAGGAAAAGGCGCAGCTTGCCGGAGAAGTAAGTGGGCACATATTTTTTGCAGATGATTTTTACGGCATCGACGACGCAGTTTACGTTGGCCTGAGGTTGCTCCAGTTTGTAAGTAACTCAAGTGGCAAAGTTTCCTCTTTTTTGGCTGATTACCCACATTACTTTTCTTCGTTGCAATTCCGCCCATTTTGTGCAGACAGCGAAAAACATGCAGTTGTAGAAAAGCTAACCGCTGAGTTCAAAGCTCAAGGTCATAATGTTTCAACAATCGACGGTGCCAAAGTTTATTTTGAAGATGGGTGGGGGATCGTACGAGTCTCTAATACTGCGCCGCAGTTGACGCTGCGATTTGAAGGAAAAACCGCCGCTGCGATGGAGCGGATTAAAGCCCTATTTTTTGAAAAGTTGAAACAACATGGCGTTGAAGTAAAATGAACACTTGCGATGCAGATGTAGTTGTTGTAGGTGCAAGTGCATGCGGTTCACTAGCTGCCAAAGCCGCTGCGACAAACGGTGCAAAAACTTTTTTATTGGAAGAAGATGCTTCGCCTGGCAAATTTCACAAGTGCAGCGGACTATACTCCAAACGCGGTTTACAAACGCTAGGCGTCGATTACAATCCGTTTCTTGTAAATGAAATTAAAGGCGCAAACATCCATGCAGGTAGGCACGTTTTCACCGTTGCAAAAAGAAATGCAATTGCGCTTGTGCTTGACCGACAGGAGCTTGACGAACAACTATGTAGCGATGCAGTTGCTAGCGGGGCGGAGTTGAAACTAAATCAGAGAATAACGAAGCGCACATTGAACGGCGTAGCTTCTGTTAAAGATGAATTTTCATTCCGCTACTTAATCGGCGCAGACGGCGTAGCTTCTTCAATTGCTTACCTTTACAAATTTCCGCCATTAGGAAACGGCAACATCGCAATGTGCTACGAGGCAGAGTTCGATAACTGCAACCTTGCGGAAAAGGACAAAGTAGACGTTTTTCTCGACTCCAAGTTGTTTCCGGGTTTTTTCGGCTGGATAATTCCATCAGGCGGAAAAAAAGCTAGGATTGGATTCGGCACAACTAAACACAACGCAGTGAAAAACGCTTTTGAAAAGTTTTTTCAACTTCCAGCTGTGAAAAGCGTAAAAGTAAATAATGCGGTGAAACTACGCGATTTTTGGCACTCGATTCCGCTTAGAGTTAGGAAGAAAACGCAATTTGAAAACATCTTGCTAGTTGGGGATGCAGCTGGACAAACTAAATCTACAACCGGTGGCGGAGTTATATTTGGCGGCCAATGTGCAATGCTGGCTGGCGAAATCGCGGCTAGAAATTGCAGTGGCAATGGTGAAAAAATCAGCTACGAACATGCGTGGCGCAAGAAGTTTGGAAGCGTGTTGAAATCACACCGCGTTGTAAGAAAAGTGTTTGACGCGCTGCCGTCACCGCTTCATAAACTCACAGTGCTCGGGTTTGACAAATTATGGGTAAACAAATTAGTTCAAAAATTCGGCGACATGGACTACCTTGTAACGAACTAGCCCAACTGCACCTAGCCATTTATATCTGGTCTTGTCTAGTGTTTATTCGGTGATTCACATGGTGGCAAAACAACACGTTTTATCTGCAGTTATTACAAAAGGAGAAATTGCATTTGTAGCACATTGCCCGGAATTAGGTGTAACCAGCCAAGGAGAAACAGAAGAAAAAGCAATTGAAAACTTGCGCGAAGCAGTTGAACTCTATCTTGAAGATGACGACGTGCAGGAAATGTTGAAAAAACACCCTGTAAAACTAGCTCACGTTACTCCGCTTGTTGTACTCGCTTAAGGTGAAATTTCAATTTGCCAAAGCTACCAGTTTTATCAGGCCAAGAAGTCATCAAACTACTTTCAAAAGTAGGGTTTACAGTTGAAAGTCAAAAAGGAAGCCACGTTAAGCTCAAGAAACGGCTTCTCGACCGCGTCATAGTGATAATTGTGCCGCTTCATCGAGCACTTGACACTGGAACTCTCCTCAACATACTAAAACAAGCAGACGTAACAAGAGAAGAATTATTCAAGCTAATGGACAAATAAAGCTCTCCGACATCCGGCGACACGGACTACCTTACAACTGTTTAGGTTAATTATTTTCTTCTAGTTGTTTCTCTTATTTGTGCAAGCGTCTTTCCGCGGTTTCCAAACTTAGCTTGTTCAGCTAAAGCAGCAACTTCGCTTAGCTTTTTAACTGCCTCGGCGTGGTTTGCAATTTGTTCGCGCTTTATTTGCCCTTCAGTAGCAAGTTCCCCGCGAAGTTGCCTGTGCTTTGCTATAAGTGTTCGTAGTAATTTCCTATCGCGGGCTGTTTGCCTTTCTTTTCCAGATAGTTTTGTACGTAGCTGTTTAAGTTCAGCTTGCAGTTGTGGCAATTTTTCAAACGCTTTCATTGCTTGCCTAGTTGTTTCTCTGCGGGTTAGTTTTCCTTTTGCTTCTGGTAATTTTACATTTTCTCCTTTTACCAAGGTTATTTCTGGCATTGGAAGTTTTGCTCCATCTTTGTCACGAAACTGTGTCGCAATTCCGGCAAGCCTACGTGTGAGCAATTTGGCTACTTTGTGTCCGTCGGCAGAGTGGGATGTGATTACTGCCTTGGCTGGTTCTCCGTAATTAGCAGTCTTTGCAATTGTTAACAGCGGCTTTTCGTCGCTTCCTTCAATTACTGTAAAGTGAAACTTTGATGCACCTTTTGTAAATGAAAACGGAACATGGAATTTGAAGTCAGTACGTGTTCCTTTTATTGCGCCTCGGTTGCTAGCAGTTAAGATAGCGGTTTTACTGTGTAGTTCGGTGCCAAGTGAGATTACATTTGTTATTCTGTCATCAGTTTGAAAAGAAGCACTGCGAGTTTCTGTATGCCCATGTTCATGTGATGTGCCTTGATATATTCCGTGATAGCGTTGTACGGGTACTTTTAAACTAGAAGCAACTAAGTTGGCTAAGTTTTGAACTGAAAAAACTGCCCGTTCGTCAGTTGTATGAAAGAATTTCTTTAGCTCTTCAATTCTTTCATTTATCCTCATTGTCCAAACCTCTGTTCAGTTTCTTCGTAGAATTGCTTCGCTGCTAGGAAGTCTGGCTTTTCAAACTCTGGCCACAGCTTTGGCGAAAAGTATAACTCCGAGTAGGCATTTTGCCACGGCATAAACCCACTTAACCGCTGGACGTTACCAGTTCGAATTATAAGCTGCGGCGAATTGTTAGTGTAGAGATAATTAGAAAAAGTGCTTTCGTTAACTTCGTCTGCTTTTACTGAACCGCTTGCAATGTCACTTGCCAGCTTCTTGCTCGCGCTTAGCAATTCTTCTCTGCCGCTGTAAGCGATTCCAATATTAAGCGACTGGCTTTTCTTATCGCGTGTTTTTTCTTCCAGTTTCTGCATTGCGGTTCTAACGCCTGTTGGAAGTAATTCCCTCTTGCCAAAAAATTGAATTCGACAATCCTCGCTGCCTAATCTAGGGTGGGCAACTGCGTCTGTTAAGTGTTTAGTCATTAGTTTAAACAACACCGTTAATTCTGTTTCTGATCGTTTGGCGAAGTTATCCATTGAAAGCGCCCAGAAAGATACATTTTTCACTTTTTCTTCAAAAGCCCATTTGGAAAATTCAGCTGCTTTTTTAAAACCCTTCAAGTAAGCGGTTTCTATTGGTAGGTTTTTCCTCTTGGCGAACCTACGGTTTCCATCAGGGATAACTGCAACGCTTTCAAGTGGCTGAAATGGCATTTTTTATAACTCACTTTTTCTGTTTTGTATACTTTTATAACCAGTGTTATTATATATGCCACCCCACTTTTTTAAATGCACGGAAGGTTTACACAAAATGCCAGTTTATCACATTAATAAAAAGCGGCAAAAAAAGGTTATTTTTCCATTTTTTGAACAAACTAACCGCTTGACGCAGTTCACGGGTATCATGTTTAGAAACAAGTTTTCAAAGCCGGTTTTATTCGCTGGAAACGGCAGAATCGCCATCCACTCTTTTTTCTGCCCGTTGTTTGAAGCGATTTTTCTCGACAAATACAAGCGGATAGTTGACATCAGGTGCGTTAAACCGTGGAACCCGCTTGTTGTTTCAAACGCGTTTTTCCTATTTGAAATGCCGCCAGGCACAGTTTCTAAACACTCGCTTAAAAAAGGGGATAAATTACAATGGACGAACTAGAAGAAACTTTGTTTGGCTGGCAGATACGCGGCGGAAATGCACCGCTAGCGGAGTTTAACTTATCTGCAAAAGAACGGAAAACCGCCCTTGAAGTAATGCACCAGTTCTTTTCCTCGCAACATAAAAATGCAAGTGTTGAAAACCTGCTGGTCAGAAAATGTGAGTTAAACGTCGACCCTATTTCCCTTGTAAGCTTTAATAAAATAGTTTCAACTTGTAATGCCCTTTTAATTGGGTTAGGTCCAGTTGACGTGCTTCTTGCAAGCGACGTTGAAGAAATTGGGCTTTCACTTGGCAAAACAAGGGTGTTTAAGCGGGGAGTTGGCTGGGAAGAAACTGACCTAGAAATAACCTCTGAAAAATTT
>JAUYPK010000047.1 GCA_030697615.1 Microcaldota archaeon
AAATTTGTTGTTTTTTTCTTTGTTATTTTTTTTCATTTTTTGGTTTCTTATTTTTTTCAGCGTCATGTTTATGCCTTGAGTTCAATTCCAATCGCACGCTTGACGAGGTCGGCGATGTTGCCGGATTTTTTGCCGTCAAGAGCTTCGCTTTTGCCAGGAACAGCTACAATAACCGGCCTTGCTAGGGTTTCCATTGCTTTTTTTGTCCTGTGTGAAAAATTTCGCGTTAAATCATCCTGTATAATTAAAACGCCGATTTCACTTCGTCCAATTGTCTTGAGAAAAGCTTCTTCGCATGTTTGTGAGTTGACTGAAATTAACTCGTTTACGCCAGCAAGTGCAAAGCCAGCTATTGTATCGTGGTCGCCGATCACTGCAATTTTTTCCTTGAAGTCCATTTTTTACTTTTCCCCTTTTTTTCTTTTCGCTTATCTTTATCTCACTGCAAATACTAAGTTCTTTATCTCTTCGCGTATACCTGCTTGGGTTGAATATGCAATTGCTTTGATAAATGAAGCTTCTCCTTGCTTGAGGTAAATAAACGCGAGTATAACTGCAAATGATAATGTGCTTACTTTTGAAACTTTCAAAGCCTGCTGTACAATTTTCCTTTGCAGTGCAACTTCCAGCTTCACAAGTGACTTAGTGGCTTTAAATTCTTCAGCGATTTCTTGGCTTAACTTGTGAGTTCTAATTATTTCATTAACTACTTCGTCAATGTTTTCTTTTTGGATTAATTTCACCGCATCCCGCTTGAGTTTTGGAGACCCGGCAATTATATTAGCAGTTATATCTTTATCCGAAACGCCAGCGAGTTTCAGCCTCGCCACTGCCATTACATTTATAAAATTGATCCTTGCAAGCATGAGTGATTTTACTGTCGGGTCTTTTCTATGTTCAGCTGTATACGCTAGTTTAGCATAGTAATAATCGTCAATTTGCTTGTAGATTTGCCTAAAGTCTTGAATTTCTCCTGAGCTATACTCGTGGTCTATTTTTTTAAACGCTTGAGAAAAACCGTATCCTAAGTTGCCTAGCTTTCTAATGGTTTTTTTCAAGTCAAGTGAATTATCTTGGCTCAAGGTACTCAAATGGTGTTGTTCATCATTTATCGTGACTAGTCCAGTTCCATTTAACGGGATTCCAGTTGCCTTGCTTGCAATTATTGCCTTTAAGTTTTGCATTGTCCACTCTTCAACTACTACGTCAAAAGTAGTGGAGCCATCTAGCGGTAGGAATTTAGCGATTTTTTTTAAGGTGTTTGTAAAGTTTTGGTCAACTGCGCGATTTACCAGTTCAACACCACTGTATTTTTGGGAAAGTTCAACTAAGTCTTGTTGATACGCTGTTTCTTCAAGCAATTCAATCACTTCTTCAATTGAATTTACTGCAAGCAACTGATTTACTTGGCTTTCTTCCAGTAGTTTTGATTTCATTGCCTTTGTCCTGGCATTTGCATATCCGTATTTCGGAACAAGGGAAAAGATTCTTCCATCACCTTTTGTTTTTGCCTTTTTGTAATGGCTTTGAGTTCGTTTTACGTGTTGGCGGTTTTTGTATTGTTTGAACTTTTTCCACTGTCTTCGTTGCTACTTGTGGTTTAATTTGTTTAACTTCCGGTTTTGCATTTACGTTGCTGTATTTTGGCTTGATGTTGCTTAACGCGGGATTTAATGCCTTGTACGCAATTTGCTTAAGTTTTTCGCTATGGTTGCTGAGTAGAGTTTCAAAGGAATTGTCCACCTTTATTTTACCTTCTTGAGCCTCGCCAATTACCCCGCCAATTATTTTGACTGGAGATCCAATATTGAAACCGTGCAGTTTGAGCGCCTTCTCATCCTCTCTCTTACAACGGAGCACTGCATCTTTGCCAAGTGCATTGATGCAATCCTTAGCCAAGTGCAAGAGGGTTTTTTCGTACTCTTTACTTTCGGCAAATTCTTGAAGTAGAGGTTCAACTCCTTGAATTGCCTTGTTTAAAAGTACCTCTCGTGCTTCAGCTAGGGTTTTTCTCTCGCGTAAGCGTGCATTTGCGCTTATCTCAGCTCGTTGCTCCCCGCCAAGTTTTTGACCTTCGTGTTTGGCATCGTCCATTACTTGTTTTGCCTTTTCACTTGCAGCTGCGTTTGTTTTCTTCGCTTCATTTTTTGCAGCGCTAAGAATAGCGGTTTCTTCCGCTTTGCACTTTTCTTCTAGTGTTTTCAATAACTGTTCAAAGCTCATTTGGTGTAAATTACCCACCGAGGTTTGATATTATCAAGAACGCTACGACGAATCCAAGAATTACCATAGTTTCTGGCAATGCCAAGAACAGCAGTGCACGTGGGTCGTCTTTTTCTGCAAGTAAGCCCATTAACGCAGCACCAATTGAAGCTTGTGCCCACGCTGTTGCGAGTGCGCCTCCAACTATAGCCATACCTGCGCCAATTGCTACTAATCCCATTCCAATTTCTACTACCATTTGTCTTTCGACACCTCTTTTTTTATTAATGTTTTTTTTATCTTATCCTTATATTTTCTGCTTATTTTTATTTATGTTTTTACAATTTCTACTTTTATTTTTTTTACTTTTGTTTTTTCTTTTTTTACATTTTTTGTTTTTGCTTACTTTTTTTTTATGTTTTTCTTTTATACTTTTTTCGGGTTAAGTGGATTAAATTGAATTCCACCGCCTTCGAAAAATTTGCTGAAAAACTCAACGTACTGCAACCTCATTGACTGAATCATTGACTCAAACAACGCCAATACAATTCCTGCCAAGTGGCCAAACACGTAGAGCGCCAGCAACAAAATTGAAGTTACAATCGCAACTGGAGTTGCAAATGAAATGCTTTCTGGAATTTTGTTTAAAATCAAAGCTATTACTACGCCCGCAACCCCAAGCGCCATTATCCTCAAGTATGAAAAAATATTTGAAAGCAAACCCGGAATCTCAAATAATGCGGTTGGTCCTTCAAAGAATGCAATTCCAATAACTGAAAGCAGCACAAGTGGCCCAGTTATTATTGGGGGAATTACTTGTGCAATTGGCTCTATAAAGTATAGGAACGACACTTTTAAATTCCCAGCTATGAACAAAGCAAGAGAAAATTCAAGCACTAGCCAACTAACTTTAGCATATCCGTGTTTGCTGTGCCCATGTTTAAACGCTTGCCAAGCGCCGATTGCGTAGCCAATTGCGAGGTGAAGCATTCCAAATAAGATGGTAAGCGCCATGAGAATAGCTAAGCCATGTTCTTCAACCCTGTGAATCAATGGGTGAAGTTCAACTACTCCTAGAATGTGTTCAAATCCAAAGAATTCGCCGAATATAACCCCAAAAATTATGCTAGAAACAGAAGAAACTGCAAGCATAGTGCCAAAAGATTGCATGAAATAGTCACCTTTTGTCTTGTGCTTTATAAACAATGCAAGCAACAGGGCAACTAACCCGTAGCCAATATCCCCCACAATCATGCCAAAGAAAAGCGGAAACGACACAGCAACTAGTGCAGTTGGATCTAGCTCATTTGACTTTGGAAGCGAGAAAAATTTAACCAGCTCTTCAAATGAGTTGAGTGGGCGGGGGTTCACTAGCTTAGTTGGTGCTAATTCAATAGTTTCAATGAACTCCACATAGGTATTTTTCACTTTTTTAGCAAGCGTAGTCTCTAAGTTACTTGCGTTTTTCTTCGCTACCCATCCCTCAACTGCTATTAAAGTATTTGTAGCGCCGAATTGAAATGGAAGCTGTGCTTTTTTTGACTCAATTTCAAGAGCAACACGAAGGCTAGTGATTGCACTTCCCTGTTCTTCTTTTAACGTAGCGATTTGTGTTTTAATCTCTTGAATGCGTTGTTTTACACTTATGAGTTGGGCTTGGAGTTTTTCTACTTCGTTTCTAAACCCGCCATTTTGTAATTGCGGCACAGGAATAACGTGTGAAGCGTGTTTTGCAATTATTTTACTGACTTGTTCATTTTGCACCTTGTCAAACACAACTAGGCAATACGTTGCGCTACCATTTTGCTTTACCGATGTGCTTGTGTTTTGTAACTTTGCAAAATCTTCTTTCAACACTTTTGCAGCGGAATTAGTTTGAAACAAAGTAAACGCGACGCTTTTTACCCTTGCAAGTTTTTCGTCAAGGGATTCAAACAAAGCAAGTGGAGTGTAATCTTCAATTTTCCTCTCTAAATTCCCCTGCTCTACGAATAGTTTTTCGCTTTCTTCATTAAGCTGAACAACGTCTCCAACGTTAGAATTCTGGTACTTTTTTAACAATTGCGGTAACGTGAAGCTTTCAAGAGACGATTCGGTTAATGTCCTTTTCGTATTTATCTTTACTTTTCCAAATATGCTTTCAGCTGTGCGTATTTGTATTAATGCAGTTGAAACGTCTTTAAAAGAGTCCAACGCTTGCCCATGTTCTTTAAGAAAAGAATGTTTTGCAGGTGTAACGTGTATTGCGCCAAATTCATACAAGGCTTCTACTACTTGAGCTTCGCTTCCTTTTTCGCAGTAAGCTCGTATTCTTTGCATTGGTTCGCTTTTGAACATAGGTAAATGTTAAACTCCGAGCAAGTGTTTAAAGTCGTCAAAAAGCTTTTGTGACACCTTGCTCGTCTCTTGGCTTTTTATTTCACTGGCAATTCTTTCAGTTTCTTTTAAAAGTAGTTTACTTTTGTTAATTTCTTCTTGGCGTATGTTTTCAACTTCGCGCGTTTTAACAAGGCTCGCTTCTTGCCTAGCACTTTCAATTGCATCTTCAGCTTCTTCGCGGCTATTTGCCAGAATTTTGTCAGCGTCTGCTTTAGCTTTTGCCAAGCGTTTTTCAATATTGGCCTCTACTTCGGCAATTTTCTTAATTTCGCCGGTTTCCAAGTCGTTACCAGTGTTTTGCGTGTTTGTTTCGTGCATATTTTGAATCACAGTTTTTTATTTCCTTTGGACTATCAACTAGCCCCAAAATTTGATTTTATTAAAAAAGGAGGCTTAAGCCCCAATTTGTATTATAGCCGCCAATGTTTATAAAACAATGCTGCGTAAAATATAACATGGCTAAAAAAGCTTCAATTTCTCTTCCATTTCTACTCTTATTAATCGCAGTTGGAGCTGGAGTAGTTTTTCTTGGCTCAAGCTTAACTGGATTGCAGATATATCAAGTTAATTCAAATGTACTTTCCCAAACAGTTTTAAATTCACCAATGACTGTTTCTAATGTTTCTTATCTATATCCAATGAACGTTGGCAGTTCTTCTGGCGTAATAAACGCTTCTTATGCAGTTTACGACACTGATTCGCGGAGTGCCGTATTTGTCGAAACAAATTCGACCACTATCTGTCCAGATACTGCTTGGGTTCATTCTAATGAACTTGGCTGGAATCGATGCAATTTTGATAGGGCTGGTATAGGTTCTTGGCTTAGAACTACTAATCGTTTCCGCACATCTAGTGGTTCATTTTTTGTTAATCCAACTAATATTACTGCAATTGAAATAAACGCGCGGGTATGGAATCGCTCAATTGAGTATGAATATTATCGCGTGTATGTAAAACAAAGGTGTATTACGAGCACTTCTTATTCGTGGGAATACCTTGGATCATGTCCGTTAGAGCGGCGTAGTTTAACCTGTGCACAGAACCTTAGCACTGTCGACTGTCCAAGTGGAAAGTGGCAAATAAGTAGCATAGTTGTCGGTCAACGATCAAGCGGCGCATTGGATATGTCACTGCGTTGGATTAGGGCAATTCAAGCTCGGTAACTCTATAAATCTGTACTACCATAGGTAGTGATCCTCTTTAGTGTTGTTGGCGAAACAACATTGGCAGCATACTTCGTAGGCGAACTCGATGCTTACCAATGGTTTGCTTGGAACCTATTATGCATATCCTAGACGTAAAATTGATGATCTACCAACACCCGACGGGGCCACTACCTACTACCATAAGCATTAAAACTTAGGCTGCATATTTCACTCATATGCCTAAAATTGGTTTTGTTGACTGCCTTTCTAATGCTTTTGACAGCTTTGAAATCGCAACTACTATTATTGACAAGGAATTCGCCGGCACGTCTTTACAACGCCTCACTGCGCCGGAAATTCTCAAAATGCCAGTTTGTGCCAAAAAATTATTGGGAAGTGGCGGTGTAGATGTGGTAATTGCTTTTGTCACCGCAACTCCTGAAGATTTTGACTCGTTGCACTTGCTTGTTGAGAAGACTATTGACCTAGAACTCGAGTTTCAGAAGTACGTGTTTTACTGCGTTGTAAGTGAAGAGGAGTTTTCCAGCCAAGCGGAGTTTGAAAAAATTGCAAGCGAACGCCTCACCGCATTTATAGATCTCTCACTAAAAGCATTGCACTCGCCAGCTGAAGTGTCGAGCCAAATTGGAACCGGCGTTGACTTTTCAATGTTTGCCGCATTTGCACAAGGGAGTGACAGCGACGCTAGTGTGTCAGCACCGGCTCCTGCTTCTGAGCCAAAATCCAGTGAAAGCAGCGGACGTAGCTTGTTTTGAGAAATATCTATATAAGTACGGGTATTGATAGTAGTATCTTATGGATGTAACGCGTTTAAAGCGATTCAAGGACAAGCTAGGTTTGATTGAAAATAGGGCGGCTAATATATCCGAGTGGAAAGAAAGTTTTCTCTCTGACGAAAAGTCAAAGTTAGCTTGCTATAAGGCTTTTCAAGAGATTGTCGAAGCGTCTACTGATATTCTAGCAATGGCTTTGAAAGAACATAAAGTTCTTCCCAAGGATGACTATTTGAATATTGATTTATCAGTAGAAAAAGGGGTAATCAGCAAGAAACTAAGCGGTGTATTAATAGAAGCTAATGGTCTGCGTAACCGCGTTGTTCACGAGTATAATGGCGGGCTCAATTCACAAACTGCCTATGATTCAATGCTCTCCCTGTTGCCGCAGTTTGAGCAGTTTATACTTGAGGTGGAAAAATGGCTGGAAAAGCATTGATTGAACTACTGCGCAAAGATTTCAGCTTCTTGAAAAAGAAAGGGGTTTTAGCTGTGCTTTTGTTCGGGTCCAGCGCAACAGGCGACAAAGGAGCAAGGGACGCGGATATTTGTATAGTTGCCCCCAAAGTGAACCCGTCGAAAATTCTTTCTTTAGTTTTTCGTCGCGTTGATGTAGTTGGCAAAAAGTATGACGTGTATTGCTTTGAAGAGCTGCCGCTTTATATGAAGTGGGAAGTGATTCATAACAATAAAGTAATCTTGGCAAAAAGTGAGCTGGATTTAGGGGAATATTTTTATTATTACCGCAAGCTTTACGCTGACCAAAAGCACCGCATGGACATGTCGCGGGCAGAAGTGTTGGAGTTATTCCACAAGCTGCCACAACCCGCGTAAGTGTTGTTTGGAATGGTATAGTTTGTTTTGAGATAGATTTTAAAGTGCTTTCTTCCTTATTACATTTCTATGGTTGTTTTTGAACACACGACTTTTATTGGGACAACTGAACTGCGAAGGGAAAAGAAAGACGTTGGACGTAGTCCGCTTACAATTGGTAGGGGTGAAGATTCCCACGTGAAAATTCACCGTGTTTTGTTAAATGCATTTGCGGGTCATCTTAAGTCAGATAGACGCGTAGATACGGATGCAGTTGCTGACCGAATTGGTGAAGTTTCGCGCCAGCATGGGGAAGTTATTTTTGATGCAAAGAGCGGTAATTGTATTTATGTACATAAAGGCGGCCATCCGTTAACTGCGGTTGTTGGAAATGATGAAACCCTTCTTTCTAAGGGACAAAGTATTGCTTTTTCACCAGAACGAGGTATTAGATTGATATTGCATGGGCGCGATCTAGATCATAAATCTATAAACCACATTTTGGTTCAAGTGAAAAAAGTTGGGTGATGATTAAAAATGAAAAAACAGTTTGATTTGCGTTTGTTTGTTGCGTTGGTTTTAGTTGGCGCTTTGGTTGTTTTTGCAACTCCGTCATTAGCTGGACACGCTGTAAAAATGTCTTTTCAAGCGTCGCAGCAAACTCAACCTTTTGACGCTTCTACTAGCCAGACTACCTATCTCTATCCAATAACTCCTCAGGCGTATGTTAGCGTAACCAACCCTAATAATGCATTTTTGAATAACAGTGATAACTTTGCAATTATCGGTGGAGTACTAAATTCGACTTATAATGCTAATCCGGGATACATTAGCTATGGCTGTCCAGTTGGGAATAACTTTTCAAGAGACCCTCGACCCCCAGAATCTTGGAGGATGGAAACTGAACTTTGGGATGTATATGGTCTTTTTTCTGAAACTGAAGAAGCTCGAACTGGAATAATGCCTAGTAATTGGTGCCATTTTAATAGCAATTCATCTCTTGACCCGTCATTTTTAAGATATGCTAATTTCACTGGGTGGTTCCGTACATTGAACGCGTATACTGCAGGCACGCTTGCTATTACCAGCCCGATTAACATCACTAGCGTTCAAGTGAATTCTTCAGAGTTGAACTTTAATTGTGCTGGAAGAGAATGTAATAGATCCGCTAAAGTCGTAGTTTTTGTCAATGTGCGGTGTATTGGAACTAGTGCTTATCGGTGGCGTTACCTTGGCCAATGTTCTGTTGGGAACAATGCACAAAGAAGAGTTTGCACAAAGTCCTTAGGACGAGAAAGTTGTTCCAGTGGACTGTGGCAAGTTGCAGATCTGATTATAGCGCAGCCTCTTGTAAATAGAGGAAATCCAGATCCGGCAGTTCACTGGATTAGGTTAGTACAGAACAACGGCTAAAGCGTATTGCGAGCTTTAAATACTTATTTTGTTTTTCTATTTACATGGCTAAAAAACCAAAGAAAAAAATAGTTAGAAAACTCCTTGCGGTTCCAGCTGCAATTCACGCGGCTAAGAAAAGAAAGTGCATTGACATTGCGATTCCGGCTAATAAGTTATGGGAGTGCAAAGTTGGAACGCATAAAGTGGCTTTTATCAAGGGACGCCGCAACCTTCCATTAGGCATCATAGCTAAAAAGAAGAAACGCGGACAACATGAAGTGCTGTTAACAGTTAGGCCGTTTGACTCAAGTGAACACGAGCACGTGATTAGCCACGTTTGTGCACTTTAAGCTGTTTTACTTATTCACTTCTGTTTTCACAGCTTTCTACTTTAGCCGAGTTTTATGTAGTCAATTAAGTCAAAGCGCATGCTTAATCCTGATTTTCTTTTTTTAGCAAGGTTCTGTACAAAGCCTAGTTTTTTGTAAAATTCAATTGCCTGCTCATAAGCGTCTACTGTTACGAATCGGCATCCAATTTCTTTTACTATGACCCCTGCAATTTTTCCCATTGCTGCTTTGACAAGAAAAGTTCCAACGCCTTGATTTACAAAACTCTTGTTAACTCCTAGCCTTGCAATTTTAACTGCGGGGTATTCACCAAGCCTTTGCTTTGGCTCTGCTAAGTTATCTTTTTCTTCTAATTCTAATCTAATGGCGTCGGATGATAAGCTGAAATATCCAATAACTTGATTTTTGTATAGGCATAGGTAAGTGACGGCTAAGCTACTAGTTTGGTACGTTAGTGCATCTTCTTTTAGAAAAGAGTTAAGGTCAGAGTCGTTGCAGTCAAAGGCAGAAAGGTCAAATCCACTGGATAATTTAACGAGATCTAGTTCATCAGTTGGAATTTTGTCCATCGGATCACTAGAATGGCTTTTTTTGGTAGAGTGATATACACTCTTTTACGAACTCAGATTTCTTTACACTTGGGTTTGCTTCTGCGTTTTGAAGCTCTTCGTAGAAACGTTTTGCATCTTCACCTTTCAAAATTGGGGTTGGTTCAATTGGCTTTGCCATAGCAATCACTAGAACTGTCTTTGTATATATTTAACTTGTGGTGCCTTTTTCTCCGCGGCTTACTTATTAGCTTCTGTTTTCACAGCTTTTCTTGCTGCTGTGCGTGCGGCTTTGCGCACTTTTGGCTTTACTGTTTTCATCACTTTCTTAGCAGCCGCGTTTGCCATTGTAGTCGTGACCTTTTCGCGCGTCATTTTACCACGTGTGCCTACAAGTACGTCGTTCACTAGTTTAGCGCGTAGTTTCTTGTCATTCATCACTGAGTTTACAAGCGAAGTTCTTACTTTGGTGCTTGTGCTTGCGGTGCGGATTGCTTTGTCAAGTTTGCCTTTGTTTTTTCCGCTTAGGAGCTTTTTCAACACTGCGTCAAGCGTTTTCTTTGCAGTTAGTTGCTTTTTGACACTTGCAATGGTTTTCTTTTCCCACTTTTTTACATTTGAAACCGCATCTGCCTCATGTTCCCGGATGCGTTCAATTGCTCCTTCTTCTTTGTGTAAGTTTTGTTCAATTGACTGTATTTCTTTTCTTATTGTTTCCAGTTTGTCAGCGAATTCAATGAACCTGCGCACTGTTTCCCGGTGTAGGTTCTGAGAGTCGCTTTGAGTCAAGTCTTGTTTTGCGCGTAGTTCGTTCAAGTCTTTTGAAATTAGGTTATCTTCGCTTTCCATCAAAGCCAA
>JAUYPK010000048.1 GCA_030697615.1 Microcaldota archaeon
AATCGCTTGGCTGGGTTTTGAATCGTTTTCATCTTCAGCTGCGTTGTTAATTCTTTTTCTAGCTTTTGACTACCTTATTTCAGCAAAGCTATTCTACTACTTCCGCCTTTACACAACGCGCGTGATGTGCTTCGATGTCAACGGTGTGTTGGTAACTGGCGACTTCAAAAAGGAGCGCTTGTCGCCAATGCCTGGCATTTACGAATTGCTTGACAACTTACGCCAAACGCATGTACTGTGTGTTATTGGAAACAACAATGAACTAATGGCCATGGGGCTACACAAAAATATGGGTTTTGACAAGTACTTTGACCACCCTTTTCAATCTTCTGGTTTTGGTACAAAGAAACCTGACCCAGCGTATTTCAAAATGGTTGGCCACCGCATCGGCGTTAACCCGAAACGAATGGTGTTTGCAGACGACTTAGCTGAAAACGTCGACGGCGCAAAGAAAGCGGGTTGTGATGGCTTTGTATTCACTACAACTGAAAAATACCGCAAAGATTTGGCAACAATTGGAATCTCCGCGTAAATGAAGTTTATGGTTTTCTCAAGAAGTAGAAGTAACCAAAGCCAAGGAGTGCAATTACTGCAACTCCTGCGCCGACTGCGTATGGGTTGTTTAGTTCCTTTGGAATTCCAGCGAACAAACCCGTTGCTGGGGATTGCTGTGCGAGTTCGTTGGGGTTTGTAGTGTTTTGCTCGTTAGGCAGTGGTTGTGTTTGGTTAGTTCTTAGTTCTGAAGCTGTTTGGTTAGTCGTTACGTTTTGCGAAGTTTGGTTAGCAGTTGTATTCTGTGCTATTGGTTGATTTGTTGGCGCGGGACCTCCGCCCCCACTCCCGCCTCCATTAGAGCTAGATGACGCTGGAGCAGCTTCTACTGCAATTGGGATTAATCGCGTTGAGTAGTTTGAAAAACCAGTTACCCTGAAACTTGCAGGGCTAGAAGATATCTTAGTGCAAATAGAATCACTGCACACTACCCCATCGCGTAGAACTTCGTAAATTGAATTATTCGTGTACGTGGCACCGATGAGTGTTATAACCGCTGGCTGCGAGAGAAACGGCATTGCACTTGAGTTCAGCACAGCGCTTGTGATTGAAAGAGTAAAACTATTTGTTAAGTTGCTTGAATTTACGACTCCGGTTGAATTTGTAAGTGTTAAATTTGAAGTGATTATTGCGCCATTAGCGCTGAAAGTCACTTGGTTAAACGACGCTATTGTGCTTTGCGTTGAGTTAGTCACGTTGAAAAATACGCTTGAAAAGTTACCGTTGAAAACATTACCATAAACGCTGTTTGTAGCGTCAGTGATGTTCAAGTCCAAGGCGTTGTTCGAAAGCGAAGTGAAGTTAATCGTGTTGTTAACCGCGCCTCCATCTTCAGCTATTAGGTTAATTGCAGTTCCGTTTACATTGCTAGCTGAAATTGTGAGGGAATTGTTAAAACCGCCAAGCCACACTGCGTCGCTACTAGAATTGTAAATTGATATATTAGCAATTGTGTTGTTTGAAAGAATTGCAACTGTTGCTTCTAAACCAGCAGAAAATGGCGAGTTGTAAATTGAGACGTTTTGCAAAATGCTTCCAGAACCAGTTAAAAGCAACGCTAGGTACGTGTTGTTGAAAACTAGGTTTGTAGCAGTTGTGCCGCCATTGTCTTCCAATCCAGTGTTTGCGCTGTTTACAGTTACGTTAGTTATAATCGTATTATTGTTGCTAAACGCGAAAATTGCAGTGCCGTAATTTGAAATAACTCCGTTGGAAATTGTAGTGTTTTCGCTGCTTGATATCCAAACTGACGGCGCACCACCTATTGAATTATTTATACACGTAAAATTGTCAACAAGCGTGTTATTAGAACCGATTATGAGGATGCTGTTACTGTCGCCGCTGTTTGTGACGGAAAGATTCCGGAAGGAAACATTATTTGAATCTGAAGCCCAAATTGGCCACGAAAAGCCGTCTGCATTGCAATTAAGTATGTTCACATTGGAAACTCCGCTAGCACTAATTGCCATTCTTCCACCGCTGTTGCTGCCAACGCCCCTAAGTGTGGCGCCGTTGCAGTCAAGCGTAACATTGTCAGCGGAGATTACAAACAAGGGGGCGGCACTAGAACCGTCATTTGAACAAGTTTTACCTTGTGAAAGTGTCGTGTCGCTTGTTACGTCCACTTGTTGGCATGAAGCTTCATCGATGTAAAAACTTTTGTCGCTTTGACCAGAGGCGGTTTCAAAATTTGGTTCTGCACTGCATTCAACATCCCAGTAATAGCTAGTACCTGGCTCAAGTTCAACAGTGGCTAAAAAGTAGTCGTAGTCGCCGCCAATGTAATCTAAGCCGATTTCAGCCACTAGTTCATCGGTATCATCTTCATATACGCTGGCGCTGCACTGGGCGTTATTTTCTTCGGGGGTTAAGCTGTTACCGCTGCCGTTAAGTTGAGAGTAGTAAGTTACTGTTAGTGTTGCAGTGGTGTTGCTTGTGCTTATTGACGTGGAAAAATTCGTTGGCACCGCAAGAACTTCTTGCGTTGTGTTTTCGATGGTCATTGTATCAAAGCCATCTGCAGTGCACTGGATTGTAAATGAAGCGTTTCCAGGCGGAGCGTAGTTTATGGCTAATTCGTGCGCTTGGCTTGAAGCATTGTAAGTGAAGTTAAATCCAAGAGGGTCGTCCGGGTCAACTGGGCTAAATAAATAACGACAAGCGGCATTGTGTTCGGAGGGAGTTAGAGGAAAAGTGGGCGTATTGTTTTCATCAATTGCAGTGTAATTTATACTATATACGTTTGTTTGCTCGGCAAAAACCGTTGCTGGCTGTGAAAAAACTAAGTTTGCCGGAAGCGCATTTAGTAGCGGCAACGACATAATCAATAAAAGAGCTAGAATTCCCCACCTATTGCCCATTTTTTAACCTGTTATAAATAGGAAAATTGGCACTTAAAAAGCCGCGTAAGTACAAACTTTTTTTCGCCGTTTGACGTTTGCAGGGGGTGTTTTTAAACTATTTTTCAATTGTTTTTCAACCAACTTTTATTCGTTTGTTTTAAATATCTTGCACTCGTAATGACAAACGGTTTTATTTTCCCATGTTCGTAGAGCAGATTTTACTTAAAAATTTTAAGTCCTTTAAGCAAGCCGACGTTAGGCTTGACAAAGGCTTCAACGCACTAGTTGGGCCAAACGGTTCTGGTAAAACCAATATTTGTGACTCAGTTCTTTTCGCTTTTGGAGAGAATAGTTTGAAAAGCATGCGTGTGAGAAAAACTGCTGATTTGATTTTCGGCGCTTCAAACGTTGCAGAAGCTACTATAATTTTGTCAGACGGTGGCAGCGAAAAACATGAGATTAAGCGTTTTGTGCGGCGAGATGGAGATACTAAATATATGCTTGACGGTAAACGCGTCAAGAAATATGTGCTCGAAGAATTCCTTTCCAAACAAAGATTGTTTACGCACAACGTTATCCGCCAAGGCGAAGTGCAGCGAATAGTTGAAATTAATTCCAAGGAGCGTAGGTTGTTCATTGACTCTGTTGCAAACGTCTCTGAATACGAGGCGAAGAAAAAAGAGGCGCTTTCAGAACTTGGTAAAGTTGACGAGAAGTTAGCAAGCGCAGCTGCGATTCTTTCAGAACGCGAAGGTTATGTGGGTGAGTTAGAGCAAGAGAAGAAAGACGCTGAAAAATATTTAGAGTTGAAGAAGGAGCTTGACGTTGCTAAGGCGTCGTTGCTTTACATTGATATAAGTGTCCACAATGCAGAGTTTGAAACAATTGTAGGTGCAATGGTGGAGTACACCGCTAAGCTAGGTGAGATAAAGAAAAAAATAGGTGAATTCACTGTCCAGTTAACTGAGCGGAATAACCAGCGGCAGAAACTACACGAACAAATTCTCCAGCGGTCACAGGGAAAACAGTTAGTGTTGCAAAAAGAAATCGACGACTTAAATGCTTCAATTGAACGTTCGCGTGCCATTATTGAAGAGAAGAATGCGTTTCTCAAGCTTGAAGAAGGTAAGCTTAGTTCGTTGAAAGTTGAAAAGGTGAAAAGCGACGACGAAATACGCGGCTACACTAGCCAAATAACTGAACTTGAAAAAGACGTGAAAGGGACAAGTGCAATTCTTGAAAAAGAACAAGGCGAGCTTAACAAACTACTAAAAGAATCAGACGCTTTTACTTCAGATTTCCACGCTAGCCGTCAATTCCTTGAAAATGCAAATGCAGAGATGCTAAGTTGCAAGGAGCAGTTATCAAGTGTTCATGCAGAAGCTGGAAAATTTGTAGAAATCAAAAAACTTAAACTTGCAGAACTAGAGCGGCTTAAAGGTGGAAGCGGTTTTGAAGAATTACTTACGAATAAAAAAGTATTGAAGGATAAGATTAGCAACGCTTCAAAAATGGCAGAGGGTGTTGAACGCGAGTTAAATGAGTTGTACGGCAGGGAAAAGCGGTTGAACAAAGAGCTTTCAGATGTTGAAGATGCGTTGCTTTCGATTCGTACAAAAGTTGCTGGTTTCGACTCGCGATTGCGAACTTTGCGAGAAACTGACCAAAGCAGGGCAGTTGCATTTGCAATTGAGCTAAAAGACAAAGGGGTTTACGGCACAGTTGAATCACTTTGCAGCTATAGTGATGAACATGCATTAGCAGTTCAAGCTAGCCTTGGGCAACGCGCTAATTACCTTGTTGTCGATAGTACAAAAACGGCGGCTAAGGTAATTGACGCGTTGAAGCAAAGCAAGTCTGGCCGAGCGGCGTTTATTCCACTTGACAAAATCCGCACTAGCACTAGAAGTGGAGAAGATGAGAAGTTTTCAAAGAGTAAAGGTTGCCTTGGTTTCCTTATTGACTTTGTGGAGTTTGAAAAACCCTATGCAAAAGCGTTTGACTACATTTTTGGCTCGACGTTGGTGTTTTCATCGCTCAAAGAAGCGGAGCCTTTAATCGGCAAAGCACGCATCGCTACGCTTGACGGCCAACTTGCTGAAGCGTCTGGAGTGATGCTTGGTGGAAGTGCGGTTCAAAAGTTAAACTTTGCACGCGACAGGAAATTGCTTGACGAGTTGAAAGACCAAGAAAAAGCGCTGCAAACTTCAAAAGATTCGGTTATGAATTCGCTTTACTCGACGCGCGATGAAATGACGCTTAAGAGAAAAGAAAAGGCAAAAGAGGAACTTGAATTAAAAGCAGTTGAAATTGAACTTGCATCAATTACTGCGCGCGAAGAGGCGCTTATGCAGAAAAAAGCGAACATCGGCGCAGCGATTAAGCAGCTTGAAACCGAAGCAGAGCAATGCGACGAAGAAGTTAGAAAAGCCGACGAGCAACGTAGTGACCTTATCCGTAAACTTTCTGATTTAAACGTACGTGCATTAGATGCAAAGCAGAAAATCGACGTTGAAAAAGACAAAAATTTTGGCTTCACCATCCGAGAACGCGAACGTAAAATTTCCGACTTAAAAATCGCTTTGTCCGAAGTAACGAACCAAGTTTCTTCCCTTCAATCACAACGCAACGCATACGAAAAACAATCCAACCTCCTACAAAAACAACTTAACGATATAACTGCTGAGCTTACAGAATCTACAAAAGCAGTGAAAGAACACGAACATACAATTAAAATCAGCGGTGCGTCACTCAAAGAAAAACAAGACGAACAACGCAAACTGTCCAGCGCGTTGAAAGAACTATACGACCAACGCGACGCAATTGAAAACGACCTACAAAAAATCGGCACAGAAAAAGGAAAGCTTGAATTCGAACGCGACAAGCTTGACCGTGAAGTTAATTCGCGCAACGTGTCCAAAGCCGTTGTAGAAACAAAACTCGCCAACTTAAAAGCAGAGTTTGCACCTTACGAAGCAATTGAAATTTCAAACAAAGAAACCTTAACTGAATCCAGTAAACCAACTATACTTGCAACTTCCCGCCAGCTCCAATCCGACATCGACTCCCTTGGCGGTGTTAACCTAAAAGCAATTGAACTCTACGCAGTGAAATTCAACGAATTACAAGAACAACGAGCCCGCGTTAGCCAACTAGCAAGCGAAAAAGACGCGGTGCTAAACCTCATCAACGAAATAGAAGGCAAAAAAATAATGACGTTCATGGCTGCATTCAACGTCATCAACACTAACTTCAAATCATTGTTTAAACAAGTGTTCAAAGGCAACGGCGAACTATTCTTGGAAAATACTGAAAACCCGTTTCTCGGCGGCTTAACTATAAAAGCACAGCTCGACAACAAAGAAGTAAAATACTTAGAGCTAATGAGTGGAGGCGAGAAATCCCTCATTGCTTTAATGTTCCTTTTTGCCATCCAGACTTATAACCCGTCGAGCGTATACATACTTGACGAAGCTGATGCCGCACTTGACCAGGAGAACAGTCGTAAACTCGCGCTTCTACTACACCAACTTGCAAAGGACTCGCAATTCCTAGTAGTTAGCCACAACCAAAACGTGTACAAAGAATCAGACTGCCTAATAGGCGTAGCAATGGCCGCACAAGGCTCAGCACTCGTAGAAGTAAAGCTAAGCGAAACACAACCAGCGACGGTCTGAACCCTATTTGCTATTAAACACCTCTTGAGAAAAGCCTATTGATTGAGATTCCAATCATATGATTGATTTTTCAATACGTTTAAAAAGGTCGGTGAGATGCCTTTTGTTTTGCACATTTTCAAGTGGAACGAAGATCCAAATGACATAGTGTGGAAGTGAAAAGCGTTTTAAACGTTGAGTGAATTATTTATAGCGGTTATAATTATGTTTGATTTAGTTAGGAAAAGCAGTTTGTTTCACTTGGCGCTAGGCTTGACGCTTGTTGTTTTTGGTTTGTTGTTTTTGCTTTCCAAT
Organism: Microcaldota archaeon; assembly: GCA_030697615.1. Classification (GTDB taxonomy): domain Archaea; phylum Micrarchaeota; class Micrarchaeia; order Norongarragalinales; family UBA8480; genus JAHFHC01. The sequence continues at coordinate 6,866 of JAUYPK010000048.1, forward strand.
TACGGTGTAATTCCTTCAGTTGAGTGGGGTAAGATCTGGCCAATTGTGTTGATAATCCTCGGCTTGGCTTTTCTAATCAAGGGTCAGATGCCGCAGGAACGAACTAACAACTGGCTGTAGAGGGTTGTGGTTTTTTATAGCTGTCCGTTGCAATAAGTGTTGTAATTCTGTAATTAATACTGTAATTGTTAATATGATAATATTAGTTTAATAGCTATTTTGAGTGAGTTTATTTTATATGGGTTTAAGGCCAGCACGTACTATTCGAGAAGCACAGGGGCAACAGTGGGCACGCATATCTACTGCTAGGCCACGAAAGTGCTACGTTAAGGGAGCCCCTCGTCCAAAAGTCCGACAGTACGAAATGGGAACTGATAAGTTTTACACTACTAGGGTTGACTTAATTTGTGAGTATCCTGTTCATGTTCGTGATAATGCAGTTGAAGCTGCTAGGCAAGCTGCTAATAAGTATTTAGAGAAGACGCTTTTAGTTGACAATTATTTTTTCAGGGTTGATAAGTATCCGCATTTAGTTATCCGTGAACACAGTGCGCTTGGAGTGGCTGGTGCTGATCGTATTTCAAAAGGTATGAAACGTGCTTTTGGCAAGCCTAAAGGCAGGATGATGCGCGTCAATGCTGGTGACCCCTTGTTTACGGTTTATTGTAATGCAGATGTTGTCCGTGATGTAAAAGTTGGACTTAACCGTGCTAAACTTAAGCTTTCTGGCATGTATGCAATGAAAGTAAGTGATATTTCAAACGAAGCTTTTAACCTTGCTAAGAAGGGTAGGGCAGCTAGGACTGTTAAAGTTAAGGAAGAAATCAAGCCAGTTGACGCAACGGCCACAGCAATTCCAGCAGCAGGTGCAACACCAGCAGTTCCAGGTGCAGTTGCTCCAGCGGCTACTGGCACAGCAAAAGAAGCAGGCAAGGAAGCTAAGAAGTAATTTATAGCAAGTTGCTATAATTTTGGAACTTTGCTACGCAACTTGCAAACATAGCAAAACGTTTTATCAAAGTTCCAAATGTTATGCGTTTTACTATTAACTTCTTTTAATCCCTTAAATATCGTTTTCTCCTGTTTGCAAGGAAAATGTTTAAAACCTCTTACTGTTTATTTGTTGTTATGCGAATACAAAGAGCCTTAACTAAACCCGTATTAACTACTTCTGACGAGCTTTTGTTAGAACAAGCTAGGCTACTCAATGGTGCAATTAAGGTGGTTCTTGATCGGCAGCCGCATACTATTGAAGACTTAGTTTCAGCTGTAATAAACCGAGTTGCTGGCCACGAGCATTTTAGGAATGTGGATCGTGCGCATTTGCCTATTCATATTACTGCCAGGATAAAAGATTTAGAACGTGCTAGGGATATTGAACGCGTCCGTACTGCTGCTGTTTTAACTTATCGTTTGCCGCGTGGGCATTGAACACAAATTCTTTTTAACTGGCTAATCGTAACTTCTTTGATATGGAAAATAAGAACGTCTATTGGTTCCGTGAATTATCTAGGGATAGTTTAGCTGAAGCTGGTGGAAAAGGGGCGAATTTAGCTGAGATGTCCAATGCGCGGTTTCCAGTGCCGCTTGGATTCGTAGTGTCGAGCTACGCTTATTTTCAATTTATTAAGCATAACCATATTGATGAAGTTATTCGGCAGACTTGCGGCGCTCTTGATGTTTATGACAATGTTGCTTTGGATAGCGCGAGTAGAACTGTAAAAAGTGCAATTTTACGCGGCGAGATTACCCCTGATATCCGTGCGGATATTATAAAGAATTATAATAAGCTATGTGGAGCGTCGCTTATACCTGTAGAGTCGCAAGAAGTGTATGTAGCGATTCGTTCAAGCGCAACAGCTGAAGACCTCCCTCAAGCATCTTTTGCTGGTCAGAATGAAACGTTTCTCAATGTCAAAGGTGGCGAGCAGGCTGTGCAGGCGGTGAAGAAGTGCTGGGCTTCGCTTTTTGGTAGCCGTTCAATTTATTACCGTGTTGAACAAGGCTTTGACCACCTCGGGGTTGGATTAGCGTGTGTAGTTCAGAAAATGTGCCAAAGTGAAATAAGTGGAGTCATGTTTTCAGCTGATCCTTTTACTGGAGACGTTTCTAAAATCGTTGTAGAGGGCGGCTTTGGCCTTGGCGAAGCGGTTGTAAGTGGTTCAATTACTCCCGATAGGTACGTTGTTGACAAAGCGTCGCTGCAAATAATTGACAGGCGCATAAGTAAACAGGTGCGTATGATTACTAAAGTGAAGGGGGTTGACCAGTGGGTAAATGTTGAAGAGGAACTTGTAGAAGTGCAAAAAGTGCCTGACAAATTTGTTCTCGAGCTTGCACAGTATGGTAAGTTGCTTGAACAACATTATGGCCATCCGCAAGATGTAGAGTGGGGCGTTGAAAATGGAAAGGTTTACATTGTTCAAACCCGTGCAATTACTACGTTGAAATCAAAGCAATTAAGTAGTCAATCAGTGCAACAAATGTCGACTGTTAAAAAGGAAGAAGCTAAATTTGAAGAACCGCAAGAAGAGAGAATGGAAGAAAAAAATGAAGAAGTTGAAGTGCAACGACTGCAGATTTTACGTGAAAAAGTGCAGGAAAAAGTTGAGCCAATCATGACGCAATCTAATGTTGAAAATGAAGAAGCTTTAGTGAAAGGTTTGCCAGCTTCGCCTGGATTAGTCAGTGGGCCAGTTCGGCTTATACTTGATATTAAGGAGCTTTACAAAGTTAAGAAGGGCGACGTCCTAGTCACGCAGATGACTACGCCTGATTATGTTCCCGCTATGAAACGCGCATGTGCAATTGTTACAGATGAAGGTGGCACAACTGCCCATGCGGCAATTGTATCTCGTGAACTCGGGGTGCCGTGCATTGTTGGAACAGGCAACGCAACACAAGTTTTGAAAGAAGGAGAAATTGTAACCGTAGACGCGGCGCATGGTTCAGTTTATGCAGGAGCCGCCAGCGTAACACAACCCACGTCGACAATTTCACTTGCCTCTGCCACCAAATTATCTGGAGCGGTTATAACCGGCACAAAAATTTATGTTAATTTAGCACAGGTTGAGCGAGCTGAAGAAATTGCTGGCGAAGATGTTGATGGTGTTGGTTTGCTCCGCGCGGAGTTTATTATTGCTGCAATGGGAAAACACCCGCGGTTATTCATTAAAGAACATCGCGAGCAGGAGTTTATTGACAACTTGGCAAAGGCACTGCGTAAAGTGTGCGCGCCGTTTGGCAATCGGCCTGTTGTTTACCGTGCAACTGACTTTAAAACCAATGAGTACCGCAACTTGGAAGGTGGAAAAGAGTTTGAGCCGCATGAAGAAAATCCAATGTTAGGGTACCGCGGTTGTTTCCGCTACATGAAGGAACCAGACGTATTCGCAATGGAATTAGCTGCGATTAGAAAAACGCGTGAGCAGTATGGGATGAAAAACTTACACTTGATGATTCCATTTGTCCGCACAGTGCATGAGTTTCAACAAGTGAAAAAACTCGTCGAAGTTTCAGGGTTAGTGCAAAACCACGACTTTAAACTTGGAATAATGTGCGAAGTGCCGTCGACAGTGATTTTAGCAGAAGAATTTTGCAAAGCGGGCGCTGACTTCTTTTCAATTGGTTCCAATGACTTAACCCAGTTAACGCTTGGTGTTGAC
>JAUYPK010000054.1 GCA_030697615.1 Microcaldota archaeon
AGGGATTCCGTAGTTTCCAACTAGGGGATAAGTTAGCGTGAGGATTTGCCCACGGTAAGATGGATCCGTCAAGGTTTCCGTATAACCAGTCATTCCAGTGTTGAACACAACTTCGCCAGCTGCTGAAGTAGCTGAGCCGAATGAAACGCCTTCAAATATTGTACCATCTTCCAAAACTAGTTGTGCTTTTTTAGAATTTTGCAATTTAACCACGTCTTTTAAAAAGAATTTGAATAAAGCGCGTTGTAGGTTTTTTTCCGCGAATAATTGCATGTGAATATACCACGTCGATGTCATGTGTTTTTGGTAGTTTTAATCCGTGGATGGTATCCCGAATGGTTTCCACTGGAAATTTTGTATCGACATGGTGTAATTTAATTTTTCTTCCCATTTTTCCCACTTGAGTGCGTTGTCTGGTTGTTTGAACTGGAACAATAATCCCGATCTCGTCTGGCATTATTTTGTGGCTTACGCTATGTTCAGTTAACAATGTGGTTATAATTTGCCTCGGGTGTTCTTCCATGTTCCATTTTCACTTTTTTATCTTTTTAATTATTTCTTTTCTTTTAACGACTGGGCAACTTGCCTGTACGCTTCTCTAAAAGGGACGCCTTTTTTTACAAGCTTGTAAGCCTCTTCAGTTGCAAATAATTCCCGCGTTAAACTTTTTGTGCAGTTAGACTCGTTAATTTTTACTTGCTTTACCAACAGCGACATTATCTTTAGGCTTTGTTCAGTTGTGTCGATGCTTGTGAATAGCGGTTCTTTTGTCAGTTGTAAATCTCGGTTGTAGCCAGATGGGAGGTTTGCAATTATGCTTTTGACTTTAAACTCCTCTGCGAGTACAACGTGGTACTTTGCCCTAACGAGTTCAAGCACATCGGGGTTTTTCTTTTGCGGCATAATTGAACTCCCAGTGCACATGTTTTCCGGAAGGGAGACAAGAGAAAACTCTGTTGTGCTGAATAGCGTCAAGTCGGTTGCAAGTTTGTTCAAAGTTAGCATAACTTGCGTTAGCGAATGCATGAAACTAGATTCAAGTTTTCCTCTTGACAACTGTGCGTAAATTGGGTTTTTGATCAGCTTTGCAAACTTGAGTTCCTTTGCTGTGAACTCCCGGTCGATTTCCAAAACAGGAACTCCAAAACCAGCAGCTGTGCCAAGCGGAGAAGCGTCTACTAACGTGAATGTGGCGTCTAAAAGTTGCAAGTCATCAGCAAGGGCATCTTGAAAACTACCAAGCCACGTAGCTACGGTAGTGGGCATGGCGCGTTGCATGTGCGTGTAGCCCGGCATTTTTACACTGCCTTGGTTTTTTATCGCTGTTTGCAAAGTGTTTTGCATCTCTGCAACTAGTTTTTTCACTTGTTGCAACTCGTGTTTTTCATATAGCCGCAGTGCGGTCAACACTTGGTCGTTTCTTGACCGTGCAGTGTGGATCTTTTTGCCAACGTCGCCGTACTTTTCAGTTAAGTAGTTCTCAATCGCAGTGTGGCAGTCCTCGTCTTGTTTTGAAATTTGGAATTTTCCGCTTTTGCTCAGTGCAATTATTTCGTTTAGTCCTTTTTCAAGTTGGGCTACTTCGCTTTTTGTAAGTACGTTTATTTTGCCAAGCATCTTGCTGTGCGCGATTGATGCAATGCAGTCGAATTCAACTAGCCGCTGGTCTAACAAGTAGTCGTTACCAACAGTAAACGCTTCAACTTCTTTATCTACTGCTATTCCTTTTTCCCACAGCTTCATTTTAACCCCTCTTTTTCGTAGAACCCAAGCATTAAGTTCATGTTTTGAACTGCTTGGCCAGATGCGCCTTTAAGCAAGTTGTCAATAACTGACACTATTACCAGTTGGTTGTTCTCGTCAACTTCAAACCCGCCGATGTTACATTGGTTTGTTCCAACAACGTGCGTTAATTCTGGAATGTTTTGGCTTACACTTACAAACGGTTCCGACTTATAAAAATCTTCATACAGTTGCAGCGGGTTAACTTTATCGTTGAGCAAAACGTGACAAGTGGACATTAAGCCGCGAAATGTTTCCAACACGTGGGGCGTGAAACTCAGCGGCGTTTTTATAAATTGTTCAACTTCGTACTTGTGCCGGTGTTTTGTAAGTTTATATGGGATTAAATTATCCTTTAGCATAGCGGGATTTTTCGCATATCTGCTTTCTTTTCCAGCTCCTGACCAGCCGCTCTTACAGTCAAACACAATGTACTTTGCAAATTTTACTATTGGCAAGCTAGCGAGAATGCACGCTGTTGCATAGCACCCTGGATTTGCCACTATTTTTGCGTTTTTAATTTCGTTCCTGAAAAGCTCAGGCAACCCGTAAACCGCGTCGTTGTTTTCAAGGTCGGTTTCAACGTTGTAAACCTCCTTGTATTTTTGCATGTCCTTAAACCGAAAATCAGCACCTAAGTCGACAATTTTTACGCCGCTGTCTAGCTGGTTTGAAATTTCAATCGCGTGTCCAGCTGGCAATGCAAGGAAAACCAAGTCAACATCCATCTTGTTTATCTCTTCAACTGAACAATCAGTGTATTGTAATTTCTCATCAGCGAAATCGGAATATAAATCACTTACTTTTTTTCCACTGTACGAATGGCTGTTTAGAAAAGCTAGTTCTACGCCGCTGTGTTTTGTGAGGAGTTTCACTAGCTCGTGACCAGTGTATCCGCTTGCTCCAATTATTCCGACTTTTTTCATTTTGCTAATATTACCTCAGAAAGTATTTCTACACATTTGTCAACTTCATTTTTAGTAACTATCAATGGCGGAAGGAAACGCAACGTGGTTTTAGCAGCGCAGTTTACAAGCAAGCCATTTTCAGCGCATTTATCAACTATGCCTGCGCCTTCTTGGTTTAGCTCCATTCCAATTATCAGTCCTTTTCCTCGCACTTCGTTTACGCGCGGCGAGTTCATCTCCTCAAGCTTCTCAATAAAGTAATCTCCAACCGTAGTTGCGTTTTGCATTAAGTTATATTTTAAAACGTAGTCTATTGTGAAATTAGCCGCGCTGCATGCTAATGCGTTTCCGCCAAAAGTTGAGCCATGCAATCCAGGAGTGAAGTCAAGCTGCCCAAAGGAAATAGTTGCGCCAATCGGCACGCCGTTACCTAAGCCTTTTGCAAGCGTAACTATGTCTGGCTTAATTCCCGCATGTTGAAACGCGAAAAACTTTCCAGTTCTTCCGTTGCCAGTTTGCACTTCGTCGACAATCAAAAGCACATCTTTTTCCAATGTCAATTCCCGCAACTGCTTTAGATAATCAACACTGTGCACCTTGACGCCTGACTCGCCTTGAATACATTCAACTATCACTGCAGCTGTGTTGGCGTCAATTGCTTTTTCAATCTCTTCTATGCTATCTGGCACGATTTGGAACCCCGGTACAAGCGGCTCAAATGGCGTTCGGTATTTTTCTGAATAAGTTGCAGATAAGCTTGCAAATGTCCTTCCATGGAACCCGCCTTGGACGCTTAGGATTTTTTTCTTCTTGCTACATAGTCTTGCAAGTTTAAACGCGGCTTCGTTTGCCTCT
>JAUYPK010000058.1 GCA_030697615.1 Microcaldota archaeon
ATGCCCTTGCTCTGTCAGAAAGGGTTTCTTTGTCGGTTGCCTTCACTGTAAATGATATGCGTTTCATCTTTTTCACTTCAATTCAAATGGCTTATTGATAATTATGTTGTCCGGCGTATTAAATCTTTCTGACAACGCTTCTATGTACCGGTTGAGACCGTTAGTAATTGCTTTCCATGCTTGAAAAGGTGTTCTATCTTCAAGTGTTCCAGCTTCGAATACAAAAGCGGTTCCCGGGTTTGTTTCCAAGGCAATTACTGCGTGGAAAATTTTGCCTTTTAATTTTTTTTGTAAAAACAATTCAACATCTTTTTCAATTGTTTCCTGTTCGGTTAAGTCCATGCAAGAAGCTGTTATTTTCGAGTTTATAAAATCTACTGCCAAAAAAGTGGACGAAAAGAAAATCACTGCCATATAGAATGAGAAAAACGTAACCGCTGGTGCCTTTTGAGTGGACAAATAGAAGTTTTTGCCCAGCGAATTCTCTATTAGCCATCACCAACGCCATAAGAAGTGTAACTACTGTTTAATCCTTACATTTAAATATTCGGGGTATCATTATATATGTAGGAAGTGTTCAAAGTCCATGGAAACTATTAAAGCTACTATTATCACTTGCAGTAATTGCGGGTTCGACCAATTTTTCGACGTTAGCAAAAAGTTTAAAGTTTGTCCAAGCTGTAGTAATACTATTGTAATGCGTACTCTTTCTGGCGGCGAGCTTAATGATATTAAGAATAACATGAAGCTAGCTGGAATTGCTGGTGGTGACTTCGCTTACAGCGATTACCGGACTTATTCTTTGACTGTTGAAGAGATTCGCGAGTTGAAGAAAATCGCGCGTGAAAAGAAAAAAGCAATTGCAGCTAAAGCGTATAAGATTCACAAGGGCAAGAAGCCAATGAGATTACTTACGAGCTAGTTTTTTTTATTCTTTTTTTTTCGCGTTTTTTAACGTTTCTCTTATGATTACTAAATTGCTCTATTTGGACAACATGCCTTTGCTTGAAGCCACTGCTAATGTGGTTTCGGTTAGCCATGGCGAAAACGGCAAACAAATTATTAATTTAGACCAAACTATTTTCTATGCACAGGGTGGAGGCCAGCCGTTTGACACTGGAAAGATCGAAACCAGCAAAGGCGTTTTTAAAGTTCAAGAAGTGCGTAAAAAAGACGGCGTTGTGAACCACGTTGGAGTTTTTGAAAGTGGAAACTTTGAAATTGGTGATGAAGTGAATTTATTTGTTGATGCTGAGCGTAGGGCTTTGAACAGTAAGTTACACTCCGCTGGCCACGTGATTGATGTTGCAATGAAAAATGTTGGGTTGGATTTTATTCCGGGTAAGGGATATCACTTTCCCGATGGGCCTTATGTTGAATATGACGGCGAAGTTTTACCAGAACAGCGGGAAGAGTACGGGCAAAAGCTTGAAACTGAAGCTAATCGTTTGATTCAACTTGGTTCTGAAGTTAAGGTTCAAACCGTTTCTTTTTCTGAAGTTAAATTATTATGCGGTTTTGTACCGAGTTATTTATCTCCAGTAGATGGCGCAATTCGTATAGTTACAGTTGCAGGTGAGTTTGGTTGCCCGTGTGGCGGAACACACGTGAAGAACATCAGCGAAATTAGCAGTGTAAAGATTCCAAAGATCTCAGCGAAAAGCGGAAAAACAAGAGTAAGTTATTTGCTGGGTTAACTTTTTGTATATTTGTCTAGTAATTCGTCCAGCTTTTTCAAAAGATGTTTTCGCCAGTTTCTTTTTGGTTGTTCATTTAATCACAATTGTTTTGAGGTTTGGAATTCTTTCAAAGTCGCTGTCGAGCGTTATTATTGTTAAATCATTTTTTAGGGCAACTGCTGCGATGAATATATCTAGTGGTTGCACTGTTTTTCCAGTTTCTTTTAATTGTCGAGAAATAGCTGCGCTTATTATGCCTGCTTCATGGTCAAAAGGAAAAATATGCGCAGATTGCATAACGTTGGAAATTTTTTCTTTTTCTGTAGTCCTGCTTCCAGCTAAAATTTCAAAACTAGTTATGCTAGAAAAAGTGATTGGAAGCTCGCCGATAATTTCCTTAACTTTTTGTCCTTTGGAGCTTGCCTTAATTATTTCAATTAGGGCTGTTGAATCTAGCAGATACACGTTTAATCCTCTCTTCAATATTTTTAGACACTTCTTTTCGAATTATCTTCACTTTGCGCTGAAATTCTTCAGCATCTTCTTCAGTGCCGCGGCATATGCCAAAGAAATCGTCGGCAGTTGCCATTTTGGGAAATACCCGTAAGATTACTTCGCTAAAGCTTTCATCGCCATGTTTCTGGCTTTTTAGCCGTTGATATGCACTTTCAGTCACAGTTATTGTTTTCACAACCATAAGTATGTTTACGTTTAAACGTACATTTAAAGCTTTCTATTTTTAGCACTCTAGGCACATGAACGCCCTTCCGCCAGCGCAGTTTACGCACATTGCATCTTCATTTTCTTCAGCGTTTTTGCCACACGCTGCACATAATCCCATTTTTTCATCCCTACCCTTTTTTGATTTTTTCCCACTTGAGATTTGTTTTATCCAAGTATTGCTGCGTTTTCTCGCGTTGGGTAAACGTTTATCCGCCCACCTTTTGGCACGTCGTGGTTAATTGCAACCGAGACGTATTTGCCGTACTTCCCTTCTGACATCCATGCGCTTCCCACGTAGTTGCCATTCATCTTTACGCTAAAATGCGGCTTGTGTTTTTGCCTATGTTCTTCTCCATCCACTGTCTCAAATTGAAATAAACTTCTTTCCATTTCTTCGCTCATTTTTTCATCACCTTTTTCTTTTTATCCAACTAATGCGCCTGTATTTACAATGATGTTTTCTCCTAGTTTTGAAATGTAAAACGGCGTTCCTCTTACGCGTTCCATTACTTTTTCAATTTCTCGGTAGGTTAGGTTCGTTACGTCGAATTTCATATTGTTCTCCTCCTGTATATTTTCGGGGTTGACGCTTTTGGCGTCTTACCGTATTTTTGTTGCCAAGCTGAG
>JAUYPK010000060.1 GCA_030697615.1 Microcaldota archaeon
AGTTTACATCTACAACTAGCCCCCGTTGTTTGTAGATGTCAAGCAGTGGCTTCGTTTTCTTGTTGTGTTCTTCAAACCGCTTTTTTACAATTTCTTCACTATCGTCACTTCGATGCACGACTTCTCCACCGCACTTGTCACACTTCCCTTCAATTTGCGGGGGCGAATATTTCTTGTTGTAAATAGCATGGCACTGCAAACACACTATGCGGTTAACAATTCGGTCAATTACAACCTCTTCACTTGCAGTTACGTTAACAATTAAACTTATTTTTCTCCCTTGATTTACAAGCATTTCGTCAAGGTCGCTGATTTGCTTTACGGTGCGTGGATAGCCATCCAAGATCATATTTTCAGTTTTGAGTATTTCGCTTTCAACAAGCGATTTAGTCACATCATCGGGAACCCATTGGCCGCTATCAAGATACTTCCGCGCAGCTTGGCCTATTGCGGTATTTTCAGATATTTCTTTTCTAAACAAGTCACCAGTTGAAATTTGCATTGCAACACCAGCTTCTTGTAGTCGCTGCGCTAAAGTTCCCTTGCCAACTCCAGGCGCACCGAACAAAATTATTATCAATTGTTTCAAGTTCCTCACACAAGTAAATGCAAAGCGGGCTCGGTGGGATCCTCGGCCATGCCTTTTTCTTTACGAAAGAAAAAGGCCAGGCGTGGCCAAAAAGAAAATAAAAACCATTTTTCTTTTGACTACGTCCCGTCACTTTCTTTAGGGGTGACGGACCTTTCTTTTTTTAAAGAAAGGGATGTTTTCGAACCCACGACCCTCTGGTTTCTTTCCTCTAGCAACGTTAATTGACAGAGTTGATAAAAGCCAGATGCTCTAGCCACTTCAGGAGCGAGATAAGCGGAGTAGCATTTTTGAGCTACTTACCGTATCCCTCTCTAGCTGAGCTACGAGCCCGTGCATATGTGTTCGGTGTGAATGCAAATATAAATTTGAGCCTGCTAATCTTTTCATGCCTCTTGCAGTTGTTCTTGACACTAATTTTCTTTTACTCCCTTTTCAGCGCCAAATCGACTTAGAAACAGGCATAGAAACACTACTTGAAGAGCCTCACTTTTTCGTTGTGCTTCAGCAAGTTATGGACGAATTAACTGAAATTGCAAGTAAACAGCGGCGCTTTTCTCCTGCTGCTAGAGCTGCGATTTCTTTTGTGTCAAAAAAAGGGTTCGTTATTGAAAAAGGGTTTCCGGGTGTTCCCGATAATGCGTTGGTACAATATTGCAAAGCTAAGGAAGCGGTGTTGTGTACTTTAGACACTGAATTGCGACGAAAAGCCAAAAACTTAGGGGTAAGGGTAATATTTCTTCGGGATAAGGGGCATTTGGCTCAGGCTTAATTTTTGCACTTCCATTTAATGCCAAAAGTAATGGTTTTTTAACTACATTACGCCCTTATTTCTTTACTAATTTCCGAGGTTTACTTTAAACTATGTATAGGCTAGTTACGTTCAAAGAAGTTGTTAGGATACCGCCAAATTCATTTGGGAAAAAAGTGTCGCACGGTGCGCTTGATTTGCTCAAGGAGCAGTACGAGAGAACTGTTTCAAAGCAACATGGTATCATAGTAAGTTTACATGACGCGCGCGTAATGTCAAAAGGCAAAGTGATCCATGGTGACGGGGCAGTTTTCTGCGACGTGGAATTTGATGCACTTGTATTTACTCCTGTTGTCAATGAAGTGGTTGAAGGTCGGGTTTCGGAAATAGTTGAATTTGGTGCATTTGTACGGCTTGGTCCAATTGACGGCTTAGTGCACGTGTCACAAATTGCAAATGACTATTTTTCCTACGATAAGAAAACCGGCGTGTTAGTTGGAAAAAATTCAAAGAAAACAGTTAAAAAAGGAGAATTAATTAGGGGGAAAATAGCCACGATTAGTTTAAAGGACACTATTCCGAACAGTAAAATTGCATTGACTATGAGAACCGAAGGGCTCAATAAAGACAAAGAGAAATAGAAACTAAACTTAATAACGTGAATTTATAAATATGGTTGAACGTGCTTGCAGGAGTTGTAGGTTAATAGTTGACGGTGCAATTTGTCCACTGTGTAACGCTTCGGATTACTTGACCAAAACATGGGAAGGGCACATTATGGTAGTTAACCCTGAAGGTTCAGAAGTTGCAACTGCGATTGGCGCTAAAACACCTGGAAAATACGCGCTTAAAATTAAGTAACATTCAAATAAATTAAAACAAAATTAAAAAGAACTTGAAGTAAAGTTGTGATATGGTAAAATATGGAAGTCAAAATCGTTTCAAAAAAGCAAAATCCGTTGTTTCAAAGAAGTGAAGTAATTGCTTCAATAACTGGGTTCAACGCAACTCCTTCCCGCAAAGAAGTTGCACTGTTGCTATGCACTGAGCTTAAATGTCAGGCGGATGCACTTGTACTGCGAGAAATTCACCAGCCTTTTGGCTCAAAAACGGCTACTATAAATGCATTTGTTTACAATTCTGCAGAAACTGCTAAAAAAACAGAACGGGGTTATTTATTTCAACGCGGAAACCCCAAAGCAGCTGCTGTTCCAGCATAATACAATTTAAAAGGAGTTTAGAATTAACATGGCAAAAGATAAAAAAAATAAACCAAAAGTATATTCCGCTGGTAAGAACTGCCTAAAATGTGGGTCTGGGAACAAGTTAGCTAACCACAAGGATCGCCTATCTTGCGGCAAGTGTGGCTATAGCGAATCAAAAAGCGTCAAGTAGCTAAATGGCACCAGAACAAATAACTTCCCTGACTTCTCTTTAATTTCTCACCTATGTTAGAACTTGGAGCTTTGCTGTTTTACGTTTTCCTACTTGTATTTACATTTCTAATTGCAAAAACTTTACCTTTTCCAAAACATTTGCCGAATAAGGGAGAAAAACAGCGCGGTAAATTGCGCCCAAAACTTGGCACTAAAACCAGGGATTGGAAAACAACACTTGCGTTTCTTGGTTTAACTTATAAAAAAGGGGAGTGGCGGCAAATTGCATTTGACAGCCTTGCGCTTTTCTTTATTGTCCTTTTTGTCCTAACAGTTGAATCTGTACTTTTGTCAGTTTTTAACCTGGACGATTCAGCTAAAGTTGCCGTTACAATCTCCCAATTG
>JAUYPK010000063.1 GCA_030697615.1 Microcaldota archaeon
CTTACCGTCACACGTGGTTGTCGTAAGTGTAACTGGGATTGATTCAAAGCTTTGACCACTTTGGCTAGAAACGGAAAGGTTATACGTTCCAGGGTATGGCAATGACTGCGGCGAAATTGAAACGTTAAATGGAGCAACGGAATGTGCGGGTAGTGAAACTGTTGAAAATGGAAGTTGACCAAGAGTAGTTGAAACTACGTAGTCCTGTGCAAAATTGCCGTTGTTGAAAAGCGAATATTCGAGGTTAACGTTGTCGCCGTAGCAAGCAACTGCTTGCCTTGGGCCAGTTAAATTAGATGCATAACATTGTGCAACGTTTAAGCCACTATACGCATATTTCACGTCGCTTCCTTTTGATACTACTCCAACTGAAACAGGATAAACTCCCGCTGCTACAGAGCAATTGAGGTCAACCACAATTTGCTTTGAGGTGCTTTCGCCTGGCGGTAAGTCAAAACTAGTGTCAGCAATTGAAAATGGAAATTGTGAAGATACAAGTGTGGTTCCGCTTTCACGTTTGTAGCCAGTGTTACGCAGTTCAAGCATTAACCGCGTAGACGCGCATGAACAAGCTAGTTCTTCACTTGTAAGTGAAATAAATAGACTTGAAGCCGGATGGAGAAAAACGTATGAAGTACCTGCAACGCTTTGGCTTCCTTGTTGACCAACTAAACTAAACGCATAGGTCCCGCTTGTTGGCTGTGCATCGCACGGATATAACACAGCGACATCTACGTTTGCTTCGCCGTTTAGATAAAGTGAAGTTGGAACCGAATAGTTAAGTGCGGAATGAGTGTTGGCTAAGTGGAAAGACGTTTGGCCGGCTTGTTGACTAGTGACTTTGAATGAAAAAACCGCTTGTTGGCATGGTGCAAGGTTAGCTTGGTGGTTTAAGGCAGTTACTTGCAATGCAGAAGTTAAACTAGTTGTAAATAAAATTAAAAATAGTGAAATGCAGGAAATGAAAAGAAAGTGCTTTTTCATTTTCTTGTTTAGCGCCTCTCCATTAAGCTATGTTCCCGATTTACTTCTTGCCTCAACATAACTGCTTTGTAAAGCAAGTATAGTCCAATAAGGACTAAAACAATTACCAGGAACCCAAATGCATCTGAAGTTGAGCCAAGCACGAATAACCCAGTTAGCAAGTTATTTGACTTAAGTGGAAGCACAACCGGCTGCCTCACTTGCCTGCCCATTTCGTCAGTCAACACAACTGTTGCATTATAGTCTTTAGCTTGTACATTTTGCGCTGCGATTGTAAAGTTAAAAGTAGTGGTTGCAAAGCGCGGTAACCTCACTTGAACAGGCTGACTAGTGTAAGTCCAACCTTGCGGTAAATCAGTAAGTGTCGGCGTAATTATCCGGTCACCATCTTCGTAGTTTGTAACTGGTACGCTCAACGTAATTACTGAACTATTTTGGTTAAAAGTAGTTGTTGGGTTACTTGCAAGCACTAGGCGTAATGGCATTATAACAACTGCTTCTTTTACATCAACAACTAAGTTCAAACTCGCAACTTGTATCCTGCTTGCAGGGTTTTGAAGCGAGTAAACTGCAACCGGAATTATATAAGTTGCCGCTGGTACGTTTGGAGGCGAGACACTTATTTCGATTGTCTTCTCCTGAAGAGGAAGAACAGAGACGCGAGATGAAACCAAATTAACACCTTGGAATGCTGGAACAGCTTCTATTTCAAACGTGTTTGCAACATTACCAGTGTTTAAAATATGTATAAATGCATGTGCGGTCGAACCTTGCTGTACACTTACCCTGCTTGGTGAAAGAAAAGCGCTTGAGTCAAATTGGCCAGCTTTTTGGAAGCAAAGCTCTTGTTCAAAAACTTTGACATTTGAATCCTTTGTACGTACAGTAAGCGTAGCGCGGCTATCAAGCTCATTCATTGCAGACGGGTCAACCTGCACGTAAAGTGAACGTGTTGATTGGTTAACGAAGTTGAACAAAGCGGATTGCGTTAAACGTGGTGAAAACCCACGTGAACCAGTTAATTGTGAAACAAAACTTTCGCTTTGCCCGCCGGCGTTTGTAAGCTTAACTTCAAAGAACTGGGAATTTGTAGAATTTACATTAAAGCAACCAAGCACATTTGAATAAAGCGATGGAGCTATTGATAATTGTAAATCAACTGACTTTATTTGTGAGCCAACGTTGCTTGTCGCTTGGACGTTTATTGTACGTTGTCCAGTTGCACCTTCTGGAATCTTTGCACATACTCTTGCATTGCGGCTCTCTCCCCTTGCTAGGAATAAGTCAACATTGTCAAAAGTTAAATCTAACCCAACTGAACTTGCAGCTAAGTGAACTCCAGTGTCAGCGCCAGCGTTGCGAAGCAGTAAATTATAGCACGCTTGTTCACCTGGCCGCTTTGACAATGAACTATCAAGAGCTTGCAATGTTACAAAACCATTTACATCTAAGTTAAGCGGAATTTCCAAGTTGGAACTACAAACGCCAGTGCCACGCACATTAACACTTGCAATACTTGAACCAGAAAAACCAGGTGAAACTTGCGGATAAACAGTTACAAGTTTACTCTCGCCAGAAAGCAACGGCACAACAAGCGGACCAGTTAACGCAACAGCTGAAGAATATGATAAGGTAGCTGTGTTTGAAGCAGCTGCGTTGTTGTTCGTTAACCGCAACTGAACACCATTTTGAACGCTGTTAGTAGTAACCATACCTGCAATTTCTGCAGTTACATCGCACTGCAAAACAGCTAATTGAATTGGAGATAAACATAAAGAAAGAACAGCTGTGTTTCCAGCATTTACAACTGCAGTTGCAGAAGCGTCGCTGTAGCCAACCTTTGTTGCAGTTGCAGATTGAATGCCAGCTGATAATCCAGGCGCTCTTACTTCGCCATTTACATCAGTTACAACAGTTTGGGTTCCTACGTGTACAATTGCGCTTTGAACTGCTTGATTTGTAGCGCAGTTAGTTACCCTTGCAAGCACGTCGCCAGTTGATGGAAGTTGGCTAACAGTATTAACAGTTGAAGAACTTGAACAAATGTTGCCGTTAACATACGCTTGGACAGTACTTGAACCAGTAGATGAATATGAACACGTTGCTGTGCACGTACCAGTTGTTCCGCCGCTGCAAGCTAAGCTTGCCACTTGGCCATTGCCGCAGTTTACATAACCGCCAGCAGACTGGACGTCGCTATAAGAAACAGTTACTACACTGGTTTCGCCTTGGCGAATTGTTGACGGCGAAGTTGAAGATACAAAACAAACGCGGTTCAACGCAACGCACGCATCACCTTGTACCGAAGTTCCAGATGGGCAACCGCATTGTGATGGCCTGTCAACTAAGTTTGCATTTGAAGTACAGAACTTAGGCTTTGTAGAAGAACATGAGTTTAGCGATGTGCCATCACTACAAGTTTGTGCTACGCAGCGGTTGCGGTTAGTTGCATCTTGAACTTGTCCAGTTGGACAACCACAAAGCGTAGCCTTGTCAATTAATTGACTGTCAACGCCGTTTGAAAGGCAGTATTGAGGGTAGTTAGTTGAACAGAAACCAGCTGGCGTACCATCAGTACAAGCTGGACCCGGAGTAGCTTGCTGTGCACTTGCTTGTGGCGAACCACTTGAAGTGTAAATTATTGTTCCCGGGTTAACTGCGTAAGTTGGATAAAAATATGAATATGGGATAACTCCTGAACGTGCATAGCAATACGCTGAATAATATGGATCAAAAGGATCGCAATAAGCGCCGTAAGTCCCAACATACGCCGAATAAGGATTACACGAATAATAGCCATAATAATAAGAATAAGAACACGAATGCGTGTAAACCGCAGGGTAACCAGCATTAACAGCGACATTTACGCTTAGGCTTGCGCTTCCATCTGAAGAAGTTGTGTAATAATCAGCATTAACTAAACCAGCGACTAGCAATAGAGCTACGCCAGCTGCAAAGTAAAATAAACCCTTGTTCAAACCAAACACCTGTTACTACTAGCCGGGGACAAGTATTTAAAGGTTTTGTGTAATGTACCGCATTAAAATGGCTTATTAATTACCGGAAGTGGGGCAAAGGATTTAATTGAACGGCAACCCTCTTTTAGCAAGGGAAAAAACCATGGCTAAACCACTTACGTTGATAACCGAATTGTCAGACGCAGATGCAAAAATATTCATAAAAGAGCAAGAAAATCCAACTCCAAATCCAGCTGCTGAAAAACTCGTGGCAGAAGCCAAGAAACTCAAAATAGACTTTTCTAAACTTTAAAAACAACCGGTGCTTCTTTGTGACTTCTCTTTCTCCGAATCTATTTCTAGAAAAATTTGATGCAAATAAGCACTCCAATTCAATTAAAACATTTAACTGTGGAAATAAGGATTGCAATAACTTCATTAGAGAAGCTGCAGCGATTTACCAAAAAGAAGACTTGGGATGCACATACGTATTATTGAATGAAAAACAAAACGTTGTCGCTTATGTAACCGTCTCAATGGGCGCCTTGAAATTTAGAGATCCTGACTTGGCGCTTATTTTAAATTCAGAAGAAAAACCAAACCATTTGCCAGCATTAAGAATAGGTCGAATAGGTACTATTTTAAGCGAGCAAAACAAGGGGCACGGCAAGACGCTTATAAAAATTGTAATAAGCTTATACGAAGAACTAAGGCAAAAACTTGGCGCAAGATGCCTCATCGTAGATTCAGTGCCAGAAAAAGTAGAGTGGTATAAAAAGCTCGGGTTTAAACCATTGTTTAACGACACTACTGGCCGATCAACAATCCCAATGTACCTGAGACCTTGAGGATTTTTTAACAACCTAGTTCACAATATTATTTCAACGGGGTTATAGTACAACCTGGCAGTATGTTAGGCTCCAGCTTTTCGAAGATTGGAGCGCAGAGGCTTTTTCGCCTGTGACGATAAACTACAATCCAGGAGTAACCTGAAGATCGGGGTTCAAATCCCCGTGACCCCATCACTTATTTTTTAACAAACTACTAAAAAGCATTACGTCATAAACAATTTTATGATCCTTCGACCAAAAACAAAGGTACAAATCGTTGGACAGCTGAACGCCTTGCGAGCTGAACAGCGTAGAGTAATTGTATTTGTTGGCCGCCACCCAAACGAAGGGACAAATAAAATCGCAAATCGTCATCACCGCGATTGGGAAAAGCACGGCGCGGTTACAGTACGCATTCCAGAGCATTGGACTCCACACGGCTTCTGGAAAAAAATAGAAAGAAAAATTGCTAAAGGAACATTAACCGATGCACAAATAAAAAAACTAATTAGACGTGAAGAAGCAAAGATCCCGGATGATCTTGAATTGATAAAACTATTAGAAGGAAATAAAATGCACCCACCAATCATAAACTTCCACGGAACTGACAGTACCCACCGTCACCTTGAAGTCAGAGTACACCCCTACGCACCACCTTGGTTGCATATGGCAGTAAAACAAGCTCTTAGAAAAACTAGAGGTGAAAAACCCGTCGGAATTACCTTTAGACCCGAATATGGAAGTTCAGGAGCAGAACATCCGAGAGAAATCCTAATAGACCACCGGTACTTAGAAAAAGAAGGAACAAAAAAGCAAAAACGTAGATTAGCAGATAGATTTAGTGTGGGAAGATCTCAATTATCAAGAGAATATTTAACCAACTCCAGAGCAGATGCAAAAGATTTAGCGCATTTTACTGAAAATTTCAGTGCAAAATTTGAAAGAATATTAAGAAAACTTACAGAAAAGGAACTGAAATGAAACAAATAGTAGTTGGAATTGACGAAAGCGGCCGTGGGCCAGTAATTGGGCCGCTGGTGATATGCGCCTACGCTTGCAGCGAGGATAACTTACAAGAGTTGAAAGATAACGGCGTAAAAGATTCAAAACTCATCTCCCCAGCTGGACGCAACAAACTATACGAAAAGCTGAAAAACGGAATTTACGTTGTGCGGAAGTTAACAGCTGTTGAAATCACAAGTGCAATGGACAAAAAAATTTCGCTTAATGAACTTGAAGCTCAAATTTGCGGCGAACTACTAAACGAACTGGAAGGGAAGACTTCATTTTACCGCGCTTACATTGATTCACCTGACCCAATTGCTTCAAAATATTCACAGCGAATAAAAAAATATTACCGCGGAAAAGCTGAGCTGATCTCTGAGAACAAGGCGGATGTAACTTATCCAGTTGTAAGCGCGGCGAGCATCGTAGCCAAGGTTGAGAGGGACAGTGAAATTGAAAATATAAAGAAGATAGTCGGCGAGGATTTTGGCTCTGGCTACCCAGCCGACCCAATGACAAAAAACTTCATGCAACGCAGACACGCAGATGCAGCTGTGCAGGAATACATTAGGCACAGGTGGAAAACAGTGACTAACCTAAAAACAAAACAAAAAGCACTAGGCGAGTTTTAGACGATGCTTTTTTGGACGCGAGAGGTTGATTGTGTTTATTTTCATTCCAGATAATTCAAGCGAATCTCCGTGAAAATTACTTTCAAGCTTTTCAAATGGTGCTTTAACTCGATTACGAGTCTCTTCGGGGGTTTCGTGTTGGAATAGTAAATGACGGGGAGCTGGAATATGCACCTCTGTTTTTACGCCCCTCTGCTGCATTACTTCAGCTATTTTTTCCACTAGCGATAAGTGAAATAAATGCCGATCAGGACCATGGACTCCTACAAAACGGTCAACGCTTCGCTTAGTTTTTTTGCTGGTTTCGATTACTTTTTGAAAAACTGGAACAAATAAAATAGGTTTTCCTTTCTTGAATAGTAAAACAACGTGGCTAAATGAGCTAAGGCGCCGTTGTGCATCTAATTCATCTGCAAAGTTAAACCTAAAATCTGGTCCGATGAATAACTTGCCTTTCTCGCCGGGAACTTGGCGAAACTCAGAAGTTTTTTCTCCGGTAAACATCGAAGGAGTAAATGCTACAGTTAGCCTATCCGTTCTAGCGCGCACTTCAGGCAGAACAGTAGTTGCTATTACTGCACCCTTATGCCGCAATTCTAACATAGACGCCCCCCAAACAATTGGAGAAGAGGTAAATCCCCCTTGATAAACCAATACTCGAAGTTTATCTGGCATTCTAGTTCTTTGTAATATCGAGGCAGCTCCACTAAGTCGTACCGAGTTTTGACCAGCTATTTCTGCGACTACTTCTTGAAAAGCTTTTTCGGCTTTTTGCATTCTACGCTTCTCTAAATGAGTAGACAATATTGGAATTCTCATATTAAATATTCTCCACCGCTGCTTTTTCAATTAACAAGTCTTCCAGTTTGTAAACTTCAAGCGCCTTTGCTGAGATGTTGTATTTTTCTGCCAATATACTTTCTGCTTTTTCTCGGAATTTTTTGTCAAATTGCAACTCTACTCCAATTTCCGCCAATTTGGCATCAGCTTCGAAGCAGTTCACAGCTGCAAAACATATTTCATTCCCGCCTGGCTTCGTAAAATTCACCGCGTTAGAAACGTTCTTTGACATTGCTAATTTAGCCAGCCACTCGAGGTTAAGCGTTTTTGCGGTCTGCCGGCCTGTTTCGAAAGTTTTAAATGCTTGCATAAACGCATATTGTACAAAGCGAGGCACAACGGAATATTCTTTACTGATTAAAACGAACGTGCCGCTGTGTTTTAAAATATCTTCAAGCGGTTTACTGGATTTAATCAAGTGGACTGCGAACATAGAAAATTATAAGGAGTTGAAAATAGTTAAATGGTATTGTATCAGAACCCAATAAAGAGAAAATCAAGCGGCTCAGGCGGCAAAAAACGCGCTTACCGCGACAAGCGCCTAGCGCATTACGGTGGCTTTGCAGCAATGACTAAACTAGTCAAAGGCGAAAAAGAACAACGCGACGTCGTACGCACAAAAGGCGGTAACATAACTATAAAGCCAAAATACGTCGAATATGCAAACGTAAGCGATGGAAAGGCAATGAAAAAAGTTAAGATCACAAACGTCGTTGAAACGCCGTCGAACAAGCACTACGCGCGTGAAAACGTAATTGTAAAAGGTGCAATTATTGAAACCGAACTAGGAAAAGCAAAGGTAACAAACCGCGTTGGCCAAGACGGGGTAGTAAACGCTGTGTTAATTGCAAAGGCTTAACCCACACGCCCGCATTAATTCTCAAACTTTAAATTGCCCAACCTAGTGTTAATAATTTAGAATTACATGAAAAGACAAACTCGTAAACCCGCCGTCAACCACGGTCAAACTGCATTAGAATACCTAGCAACTTACGGCTGGGCCATTGCAATTATACTCGTAGTACTCAGCGTAGCGTTTTACGAAGCATTTGATCCATACCAATATATCCCCAACGCATGCACTTTAGGAAACGAACTAGGCTGTTTAGATTATAAAATAACTGACGACTACGTTGAAATATCATTGATAAACCGCTTGGGAGAAGACATCAGTATTTCTGGCATAACTATTCCAGGATGCAACGGAACAGCAACGGGTACTTTGCTAAGAAGCGAGCCAAACACTTTTAGGGTAACTGGATGCAGTTTAGATAATAGCAGTAAATACGCGGATGAAATACACATAACTTACGTTGCAAAATCAGGCATACCTCACAACACATACGGGACACTCAGCGGAACAGTTGCTCCAAGTACAGCAGTTACAAAAACTCGGTTATTTCGACAAAACGGCGCAAGTGTAAATGAGACAAACGATGCACAGATATCCAGCGATAACCCAAACACGAACTACGGCGCTTCAAATGTATTAACAATAGATGAACAAGGGCCGCACAGCCACGCGGTTATACAGTTTCCCAACATAATTGGAAACAGTGAAGACCAAATTCCGCCAGGCACACAAATCGATTCAGCTATTTTAAGAGTAAATTGTTTCAACAGCGGCTACATGGGA
>JAUYPK010000081.1 GCA_030697615.1 Microcaldota archaeon
TGGGAAGATTCGACGCTTGGTAACATGTTTGTTTCGCAGTTCATCAAGGGTAATTTGAAAAGTTTAAACGCCATTAGGAGCGGCGTGTATTACATGAATGAGCTTGTTAACTGGTACAAAAAAGAAACCGCAAAAACCAAAGTGGGCTTTTTCCAAATCGGCGGCGGTATTGCTGGCGACTTTCCAATTTGCGCTGTTCCACTTATTAACCAGGACTTGAAGCAAAAAGTTCCATTTTGGTCTTACTTCTGCCAAATCAGCGACTCGACAACTAGCTATGGTTCTTATTCCGGCGCTGTGCCTAATGAGAAGATAACTTGGGGCAAGCTTGACAGCAGCACGCCGCGGTTTGTAATTGAAAGCGACGCGTCTATTGTTGCGCCGTTAGTGTTCGGTTACGTGCTTGGGCTATAGCGTTTCTGCTTTTCTGTCATGTATAAAAAATAATCAGTGCCTAATTTTTTTACACTTCTGGGCCTATAGTCGAGTGGTAAGATGTTCCCTTGACGTGGGAAAGATTCCCGGTTCGATTCCGGGTAGGCCCATTTAAACTTCTTTTTTTGCTAATAATTGCCTTTTGCTTTTTCGCGGTATTTGTCAAGTAGTTGACCTGTGACTCCATTTTGGTTTACTGTGAAATAGGTTAAAAAGTGTGCTCACACCTAAACAAAATACTACTATTCTTACATCACGGTGTGAGATGCAATATGGGCTCATGATGTAACGGTAACATACCCCCTTGGCGTGGGGGAGACT
Source organism: Microcaldota archaeon (assembly GCA_030697615.1). Taxonomy (GTDB): domain Archaea; phylum Micrarchaeota; class Micrarchaeia; order Norongarragalinales; family UBA8480; genus JAHFHC01. Next base: position 757 of record JAUYPK010000081.1, read on the forward strand.
CCGGGTTCGATTCCCGGTGAGTCCATTTCCAAGTCGCACGTTTTATAATTTGCATAACCTAACGTTAATGGTTTCAAAATGCTAGAATCTAAACTTAAGTTACGCGCTGCAGCAGAGAAGGTAGTTGACTTGATGCAGGCGTATAACCCGTCTTTGATTATTTTATCGAGGAGTAATTCCAGCCCAGTTTTGGCGCTTGTTCAAGCACTGTGGGAAAAGAAATTCAAAGACAAGCCATTTCCAAAAGTTAAGCCAATGGATAAAGTTTCGCCGCTTGAAGTAGCGGATCATAGAGTTGCTATTTTTCACGAAGTGGTCAAAACTGGAAAAACATTAACCGATGCACGAGAGGAACTTAGCGAACACGGTCCAACTAAAGTGAAACTTTTTGGCCTTTTGCACGCTTATCATTTTTATCCAAGTAGAAAAGGTGAAGTGCGTTCTGGTCCAGCTTTTCCAATTGACCGCGACATCGTTGTTGGCGGCAGGGCTTACGTTGGTTCAAGTGGGGATATGGGTAAGGGAATGGTAGCTGCCATGCAAAGAGAGATTAACAAGCAGCATAGGCGAGTTTTATCCCAAGAGTTAAAAGAAAAAGAAGCTGAGCTAAGGGAAATGGCGTACTCTAAAGTTAGTTTGCCGAGGGAAGATTAGTTTTTTCTGCTCAAACTGCCTGTCAAGTTATGGCGGTTATATTTGTGTTCCTTTTGCAATTGCTATTCGAAGATTGCGGTTTGTATTGCGTATCCACGTAATCCCCTTTGCAGAGCTGACTATTTTGTTTTTCTTTTCAAGCATTTTTAGCTCACGGCTTAACGTATGTGTGGAACTGACCGGCATAAGCTGCGCTAGTTCATCTATTGTGATTAGGCTTTTGTCTGTTGATTGGAGTATTTTTTCCATCTTTTGTCCGTGTTTTCTTTTAAGCAATTACGCCGGCGAAACGTATACCACTGTGTCCCCGCGGAGTAGGACAGTTCCAAGTTTGCGTTTGTGTTCGCCGTTGTGGAGTTCTTCGCCGTTTTCAATGACTAAGTTCATGTGGACGTCAAAACTTGCCAATTCGCCGCGTACTTCAGTGTCGCCTTTTAGTTTTATCAACACGTTTTTGTTAAGCGCGCCGTTTAACACGTCAAAAGGTCTCTTTGCATTTTCCGCCATTTCATATCACCCTAAAATAAAAAAATTCAACTAGTGGCCTTGAATACGCCTTTAATTGATTCGAATATCTTTCGCACTATGCCTTTTTTAACTTTTTTAATCGGCTTACCCCCAATTAGAAACGCAGCTGCTTCGCTTATTCCTTGTACAAAGTCGCTTTCTGGAAATTTTACATAAGCTGGGCTCTGAATTGAAGAGGCTTTTTTTGCATGTTTGTCAAATGGAATTGACGTTATCACTTTTACGCCGAATAGCTTTTCCAACTCTTCGTTTCTAATCTCGGTTTTTTCTCCCATGCGCATGTTTGTAACTATGCCGGTTAGTTTTACTCCGTTGCTTTCTGCAAGCGCCTTTACTTTTAACGCATCTGCCAAGGAGGATGGTTCGGGGTTAATGACAAGTAGTGCTTCATCTGATGATGTCAATGCAATCATTGCGTCTCTTTCCAAACCAGGCGGACAGTCGACAATTACGAATTCGTTGCTTTTTTTCAATTCGTTTACTACGCCGCGGAATTTTTCATAGTCAATGCGTTTAATTCGTTCAAGCGATAATCCGGCTGGGACTACTTTGACTCCATGTGGCCCGTCGTAAGTTGCTTCGCTTATAGTTGCTTCTCCCATTAATACGTTGTGAATAGTTATGGGCATACGTTTTAACCCAAGCATTATGCCCAAGCTTGCCATTGTAATGTCGCCATCTACAATTGTAGTTCTTCGTCCACTTGCAGCAAGTGCTATGCCTAGGTTAGATGCGACTGAACTTTTTCCAGTGCCGCCTTTTCCACTTGCAATTGCAATTACTCTATTTACCATTTTTTTAACCCCTTAATGCGCTAGCGAAGCTAAACCGTATTTTTTCAAAATCTCTTCTTGGCTATCTAGCTTTGTAAGTTCCTCGTTTTGTGCTGCTTGTGCGACTTGACTTTCAGGTCTAACTCCAATTGCCATTGTTATTTGCTCGCCACTTAGGGAAACAACATCGTAAACCCCTTGTTGGTTTACGTAGCGGTTTATTTTTGAAAGTGCAGTTTCGCCAGCGAGTTTTTCTTTTGTCTTGAAGCATTCAAAAAAAGCGCCTTTAATTTCCCCATTGATAAAAGCGACGCTGGAGTCTTCCATTCCATTGCTCGCCTTAACGGTAAACGCAACGTAGCCTGTAAACCTTCGTTCCTTTAAGCTTTTTACAACGTCGTCTACGGTTTCGGTGGAGAGTTCACCTGTTTTAATTAGTTTTCCGCTTTGAAACATGTTATTTAAGTTAATATCCTGTTTTGTGTTTTGTCTTTGGTTTTGTTCTTAGGGGGGTTTATTCTTTTGCGTCGATTACGATGTCTGCGCTGTTTTTCAAAGCAGTTGAAAAGTCTGGGTTTGTGCCGACGACAATTGTTTCTTTGCCTTGTTCCTTCGCTTTTGTAAGAACGGGTTTAAAGTCAGAATCACGTGACACAATTGCAATTATGTCTATGTTGGGGTTAAACACGTATTGCGTTGCTTCTACTGCGAGTGCAACGTCGACGTCGCTTGGTACAATGACTAAGTCATAGCCTTGGTTCGTCACTGCTTCTATGAGCTTGTCTGAAGCGTATTGGTCAAGGAAAACCCTCGCAACTTTTAACCTACCGTATTTTTCGAGCTTCCGCTTTACTTTTTCTAAGTCTATTCCCAGTTCTTTTCTAATCATGTTTGGTCCGTCGACAAAGCAAGCTATGTTTTTATCCTTAGCTGATTTGCCGAGCATTTTTTTTAAGTTTTCTGTAAAGTTTTTCATTTCCATGATTTCGCCTGTTTATTTATTGAAAGAATATTTCCACGTTTTCCGCTATTTTTTCTTCGGTTTTTTCAATGTTTTGTTCTTTTGCTTTGCTTATCTCTTCGTATACTGTTTTGACGTTTGCAGGTTCGTTTCTACCTTGCTGCCAGAGGTAAGGCGAATCTGTTTCACAAAGCAAATTTTCAATTCCAATGTGTTTCATTATGTATTTCTTGTCCTTGCTTTTAATAGTTGGCAGTGACACTAAACCGCCTTGTTGCACAACTCGGCTGCATAGTTCTTTTACCATGAAGCAGTGCATTGCAAACCTGGAGAACTTAACCTCTTGTAATATGTCCAGTACTTTAGCTTCGGCTTTGCGTGAGTGGATAACTATTGGAAGGTCGAGTGTGCGGGCGAGTTCAATTTCTTCGCGGAAAAGCGCTTCTTGTTTTGCTTGTTCTTCTTGGGTTTTGAAATGGTGAAAGTCCAGTCCAATTTCACCTATTCCTGCTAGTTGCTTGCGGTTTTTTTCAATTAAGTTAAACATATCTTTTTTTTGCTCTTGTGTTACGCGGTTGGCGTCGTGTGGGCTAATTCCAATAACTGGCCGAAGCGTTTTAGGGTGCTTTGCGCATAGCACCAGTACTTTTTCGTCGTGCCCTAACATTCCGCCTGTGCAGTACATCCTTTCAATCCCGGCGTTTACCGCACGGGTTATAGTTTCTTCTACATCTGCTTCGCTGGTGTACTGTTCGTGGGTTAAATGGCAATGGCTGTCGATGAACATAGTTTATTTTCCGCGTATTCTTTCAAGGCGAAAGGGTTTTTTAAACTCCCCTACCCTTAATTTATTTACTATTTTAACGCGTTTCTAACGGTGATTTATTTACATGGCAGTTGACAAGATTTTTGGACAAATGGGCGACCTTGCAAAAGGTAAGTACGTCATGGTTGACGAACACCCGTGTAGGGTAATGTCTATGGACAAAAGCAAGCCTGGAAAACACGGCGCTGCAAAAGTTAACGTAGTTGCAATTAGCTTGTTTGACGGTTCAAAGCATTCTTTAATGAAGCCTTCTGATGGGGATATTGAAATTCCAATTGTTGAACGCAAGCGCGCGCAAGTGATAAACGTTTCCGGCACAACTTGCCAATTGATGGACATGAACACTTACGAGACTTTTGACACAACTATTCCTGAAGACATGAAAAGCGAACTAGAAGCGGGCAAAGAAATCGTGTACCACGAAGTCATGGGCAAAAAGATACTAGGCAAAGACTAGATATTTTCAGCTTCTCCTTTTTTTTTACTCTTCCTTTATCCATTTGCTTGTGTTTTTCCCTGCGAGGGTTAATATTTCGTTAACTTTTTTGTCTAGCTTGCGTTTTTTCCAGCGTGTGGGGGTTAACCTTGATCTTATTACGTCCATAGCTTCGGCTATTTTTACAGTAATTGCATTTTCCACCTTTATCACTTTTTCCGTGGACTCAT
>JAUYPK010000089.1 GCA_030697615.1 Microcaldota archaeon
AAATTATCTCCTTTTTACATTTTGCAGTTTCAACTGGAAACAACCGCATCACGTTTTTTTGTCCAAGAGTGAGGAAAACAGGCGAAGCGGTAAATTTAAGCGGCTTAATTTGCGATAAGTGTTTGTTCTGGTCAATTACAATTGACTGCAAGGTTTCGATCGGCACAGCTTTGAACTTTTTTGGCTTTGAAGGGATTTCAAACACTAAACCCTTTCCAACAAGCGAACGCAAACAGACATAGCATTTCGTTCGGGGAATCGCTGCGTCGTTTGCTATTTCACTTGCAGTTGCTGATTCGCTTTGATACAAGTAAGCGAGGGTTTTTGACTCGTTTTTAGGCAGCCCAAGCCGCTTTAGAAGATGCAAAACTGTAACCGCCATGGTGACACAATTATAAGTTGCACTAAAAGAAGAAAAGCATATATGGCTGAACAAATCTACTCAATGACTAACTGGATGCAGGAGATAAAAAAGCACTTCAACACAGATATGAACTTACAACCTGCAATTGATGAGGATCTTGAGAAGTTTCCGCGGTTGGCAAAACTAAATGCCGAGGTCGGAACCCCTATTGACAGACCACAAAATATTCCAGTAGATGAGTTTCTCAAAGGCGGAGAAAACTTTGAACGCTTCTTTGCAGAGAATTGCAAGAGCGGCAGATATTCAATCAAGGCTCAGCCGCTTGAAAAGTTTAAAAACACCTTATTCCGAAACAGACTTCATGGCGTTACGCAACAAGAAGCGATTGAATTTGTGAAAAACTTGAAGCCAGACCCATTTCACTACAGCATACAGATATGGGAATATTTTGACTCAATTGCAGGCGGAATATTTACAGTAAGTGAACGCGGAATCTACGGCGAATTCACAAAGGGAAAACACTTTAATTTAACGCAGGGCATTGAAGCACCAATAACGAGTTTTGTAAACTTCCGCACAAATGAGTTTAGCATAAGCGACTATTCACTTGCCAGTGTAGCGCTTGCCGCGTTTAACTTAGTTAAGGCAAAACATACGGTTAACATGGGCAATTACCCAACGTTCAATGACTATTTAGCTGGCTACTTTGAGTTTATTTACTACGGCGACGGCGGCTATAGATTCATTGATTATAACACTACAAGCGTAATGAACAACATCCGCAACATTGAAATAAAGAAAGGAAATTGCGCTTCTCCTGGAAAAGCAACTGGAATCGCAAGGCACATAAAAAGCGAAGTGGATTTTGCAAAGTTTTGTGAAGGTGACGTGCTAATAGCTGAGTTCACCAACCCCGCGTTTGTCCCAATAATGGCAAAAGCATCTGCAATAATAACAACTAAAGGCGGACTTTTGTCACACGCTGCAATCATAAGTAGAGAATTGAAAAAGCCATGCCTGGTCGGGATGAAAAAAGCTTTTGAATACTTTCCCGATGGCAGCGTAGTAGAAGTAGACGGCGACAATGGAATTGCTAAAGTGGTTTAAACCGCCTTGTTTTTTGTAAGCACAACGTGAAGTTCTTCACCTTGTTTTGTTACATTTATGCTGAAACCACGTGGCGCGTGCCTTTGAAAAACTCGGCTAAGCGTAGCTTCAATTTGCTCGTTGTCGTTTGTGCAGCTTTCAGAAGCTAGTTTTTTCAGAACAAAGTCGTTGATTCCCTTCATCTTGATCTTTACCCTGTGGCCACGCTGGTCGCGCGTGTGAATAACGCCAAGCACTTCAAGCCTGGCCCTCAGCATTGAACTAGGAGAAAACATAACTTTCTATGAAGAAAGGGACAAATGGAGTTAAAAAGTTTTTCAACTAGAGGCGGCAAAAAGCTATTAACCGCTTGGTTGTAATTTTCTACATGCATGAACGTATTTTAGCAGTTGCTGCAAAGCTTCCGAGAGATAAACCTAGCTTTCAAAAATTAGACGACCACCCTTGCATTTCTCGTGTCGAATATACGCCAGTTTCAAAACAGTTTACTCTTTTGCCAACTGGATCCAACGTAGGGAATCACGTTGTACTTAGCCAAACCGCCTTGAGAAAAGCATTGCGGGGAACGCGCTATAAGCCAGAATCTCCATCTGATCGATTAGTGGCAAGGCACGACATAAAGCACAGTGGAAAAGTAGTTGCAACGATTTACACACATTTGTCTCATGGAAAAAGAGAAGTTGACTTTATGCACTTTGATGTGGATCACTTTGAACTACTTGTAAGAAAGATCTTTGGATCTGACCACGACCGCGAATCATGGCCAATTAGAAAACGCACCACGCCGTTGCCAGTTGAAGAACCAAAAACCCGAGTAGCTAAACCCCGCAACAGAAGGGAAACAAACCCAGCACAATTTAGGCGCTAAAACAACATGAAAAAATTGCAACTTCCAATTTTCCTACAAGAGCCTGAAACGCTGGCAATTTTCAAAGACATAGCAGCAGCCGTGCCGAAAGGTACGAAGTTTTACATTGTTGGCGGAGCAATGCGCAACGCAATGTTTTACTACTATTTCAAGAAAAAGCTGCCCCAGCGAGATTATGACTCGCTTATTGTTGGCGATCATAAGAAATTCATTACCAACTTGCGAAAACGCGGCTTCGTATATGGAAAAATTCGGCGCAAAACTCAAGCAGTGTTGAAAAAAGCCAAGTTCAAAAACGCAAAAACGTTGAACGACTTTGTTTTTCTCGACATGCACTGGGTGAAAAAAGTAGACATTGTCCAAAACATGAAAGACCACGCTTCATTTACAATTAACGGCTTCGCAATCGAAGTACGCGACTTATTTTCTTCAAATTGGCGCAAAAAAGTAGTTGAAATGCCTAACGCAATTAGGGATTTAAGGCGCAAGCAACTTGTTGTAAACGCTGTTGACAACAAACATAATTTATTCGCCGCTATGCGGTTCATGTCAGTTGGTTTCAAGCAGCCGGGTAAAAGCGACGTTGACTGGCTGGTTCGTGAATTTGCAAAATCGCACAAAAAAAGGAGGAAACGTAATCTCGAAAAGCTCTACAACTACGTTGGCGGAAAGAAAAAAGCAGAGAAGCTAGCGAAAAAAATTGGAATAGATTTAAAAAAACTAATTGCACTAAACGCCAGTTGAGCCGAACCCGCCTTTGCCACGCTGCGTTTCAGTAAGTTCTTCGTGTTCGGCAAAGTCAGCGCGGTGCACTTTCGCAACTACAAGCTGTGCAATTCTATCCCCATTTTTCACAACAAAATCGTTATCGCCAAGATTAAGCATGATTACATGAAGCTCGCCACGGTAGTCGCTGTCAATTGTGCCAGGAGAATTTGGCAACATTATACCATGTTTAAGCGATAACCCACTGCGTGGCCGAACTTGCACTTCGTAACCAAACGGAATTTCCAGAAACAAACCAGTTGGAACCGCGAACCTCTTGCCAGGTGCAATTGTAAGGTCTTCGCTGACATTCGCCCTTACGTCGGCTCCTGCTGCGCCTGGAGTCATGTAAATGGGAAGTTGCGCTCCGTTGGCGGTTTTGATTTTAATAGTTACTTCAGCCAATGTTCTCACTTCTTGCCTTGTTCCTCTGGAGAGTAGATATAGTCAGCCAATGCAATTTTAGCTTTTACGATTTCGTTTGGTTGGAAGAAGTTTGCCATTTCACGTTTAGCACTGTCAACGCTGTCGCTGGCGTGTACTAAGTTGCATTGCTGTGAATTGGAATAGTCTCCGCGGATTGTTCCAGCTGCTGCTTTTCTTCCATTTGTAGCACCGAGTAAATCACGTACAACTTTAACTGCTTCAACACCTTCCCACACAGTTGCAAGCACAGGAGCTTGTTTAACAAAACTGCACAAGCCATCATAAAATGGTTTTCCAATGTGTTCAGCGTAGTGCTTTCCTAGGAGCTTATCATCTGTTTGGACAACTTTAGCAGCTACTAGCACTAAGCCTTTTTTTTCTAGCCGGGTAAATATTTCACCAGCTAATCCGCGTTGCATTGCGTCTGGTTTAAGCATTACAAAAGTACGTTCATTCATATTTTCATCTCAACCTCACATTTCTATTTAAATAATTATTATAGAATATTAAGAGGGGAAAGAAGATAAAAAAGGTGCGTATGGTTATTCACTTTTTAAGAAGCTTGGTTGCTTTTTGATAAGCGTAGTAAAAGTCGCTTTGGGAAACTTTTAAATGTCTAGCTACTTCGCCGCTGCCTCTTCCTAAATTCATCAACGCAAACGCCATAACCCAATGTGGCTTGGCACCAAGGTTAAGCAGCTTTTGTAAATCCAGCTTGATATTTTCCTTGCGTGCTTCGCGTGGCACGTACACTCTGGCGCTTCTCTTTTTTCTCACTTCTGCAGCTATTGAAGCAGCTATGTGACTAACCGCGTGTTGGTCAAACCCAGTTTCAGACGGGTGTTTAGTTTCAAGCGCGTTAGTTAAACCACGCTGACCAGCTTGTTGTATCTCGCTGTCAGATAAATATTTATCCCAGTAACGGGGAAGAAAAGTGTGGCTGTCAACAGTCACTTCACTAACCAAATTTCTATGCCGGGCTATTTCATCTTCGTTTGTTTCCCTTATTTTCAACACGCGAGGAAGCCGCTCAAGTAATTTAAGCTGCGTTAACTGCGTAATTCCGCTGTTAATTTTCACACGGAGTTCCTTAAGCGTTTCTGGAGGTGCGTTTTCAAACGCTTCAGCTATAATCGCAGGAGTATCATATTTTTTGCCTTCAAAGTAGTCAGGTGCAATGCGAAGAAGCGTGCGGTGAAATGGACTAAGTGGGTCTATCGCGCTTTTTTGTATTTGAGTTGTTGTTTTCTTCGCTTTTAAAAGTCCAGCGTCCATTATTTCATCAAGCGAAGCAGCTACTCTTCCTGGCATTTTTTGGTGGATTTCCAACGCGTGGTGCATCGCTTCCTCTGCGTCAACATAAGCACGCTTTGAAAAAAGTCCTTCAAATAAATTAGATTTAATAGCCATACAAATAGAAGTATTGAAATTGAATGCTCTTTAAACTTTAGTTGCGGCTTCCTTCCGTTCACCCGCGCCGGTACTTAGCTAGGACTTTTTCCAAGTGGATTGAAACTTCTTTGTCTACTATTAATTGTCCGCGCCTCTGACGTTCAGCGTAGTAAAACAAACCCGCCAATATGACAATTGCAACTGCGCCAAAAGCAATGTAAGAGTCGCTGATGAAATAAGTTCCCATTACGAATAGCCCAGTAGCGCGACCACTGCCATTGCTATTTGCTAGTTCAAGTTTCAACACTCTTGCAGCTCTCCCTTGGTCTGAGTCAAGTGTGAGAATTGCAGTTGTTGTGTTAGTTGCGTTTGTAAAGTTAGCGGGAACAATTATCACAACTGGAACTTGCACGGTTTCATTTGCGTTTAAGTTAAACAAGCCGCTTATTGGACCAAAGCCGCTTAGAGAAAGAACAGCATTGTGAATTGAAAAACTATTTGGGTTATGCACAGTTATTGAAAGCGAATTTTGTCCCGGTTGCACTGGAATTGTATTATTAGTGTCGAGCATAGGATACGCTACGCTTAA
>JAUYPK010000092.1 GCA_030697615.1 Microcaldota archaeon
GGATCCAAAGTCAATAGGTATTAATGAGATCGACAAGGGGCAATTCAAAACTGGCGTTGTCGATGCAGCGCATTGCGTGATAATGGTAAGGGCAAATACGTTTGACATAGTTGGACTGTATAAAAGCGAGTATATTGTCCAAGTCGAGGAAGTTGAATGGTGTATGCGGGCAAAAACTTTTGGGTTTAACACTATGCTGGTTCCAAGTGCAAAGCTCTGGCATAAGGTAAGCGCAACTGTAGGCGCAGAAGATTACCGCCCCTCTCTAGTATATTTCCTAACGCGTAATTGGCTACTTGCAACTAGGGACGTATATCCGCTTTCGCGTTATATTGCAAATGTACTTATGTATGCAGTAGTGCTGCCTATACCTAAGCTGGCGATTTTCATAAAGGCAGGTAAACCAAAATTGTTTGTCGAATATGTGCGCGGAGTGGTGGATGGACTACTGAACAGGGTTGATACTCACTTGGCTAAAAAAACCTTCCAGGCGTTCAAGCAAGAAATAAAACGTTAAAAAGAAACTAGAAATAAAGCGTTAAAAAAAGTTTAGAAAAAAACTAAACAAAAAGAAAAACGAACCTAATTCGTAATTTTTTCAAAAATCTTCACTTCTCCATTCTTGCTGCGGTAAACTAACTTAAACCCGGGTAGATTTTCAAAAACGTATAGGCGAGTATACGTTGCGTTTAGCACTTTACTCTCACGGCCAGCAGCACGTAAGTCCGGATTTACATCTATAAATGAAGATTGTGACAGTGGAATTAAATAATGTTTATTAAGGTCAATTTCTTCAATTTTTGGATCAGCTAAATTAACTCCAACATACCCCCTAGATAAGTCAGTTCTCAAGCCATCACGATCAAGTGGAATAAATTGATCCTGGGAAACACAATAAGTTGACCCAAAGCTACCCTGCATAAACAACATATTTGGCGAAAATGGACATTGACCATTAGCGCTTAAGCGTTCAAAATAGTGCTCGAGCTCATAAGCATCCGCACCAGTGCCTTTTTCCCAGTCAACTATACCCCGATTATCTGGGCAATTAGGCGCAATCACTTCAGTTGAATTACGGCTATACCCTGTTTTTTGACAGGTTCCAGATAGATACACAAGCGCGCCCCATTTGTCAAGCAATTGATAATCTACAAGTACATGTGAAGCGTTGTGATAACCCATTATGTTTCGAAACGCGGTTTGGTTGTCAACAAAGCCATAAGCAACTTGCTGGTCAAGGAATTCAAACTGGTTCCCAGGGTCAAGCGCAGTTTTTGTCTCTCCGAGAAAAGCAGTCCAGTGGCCGTAGTCCCACCAGCTTACAACCCTACAGTCGTGGCCAAACTTCACCTTGCAATTATTCACTAAAACTGGATTGTTATAACTAGTGTTGTTTTTCAGCCAAGTCATAGCGTCAAGCCAATCCTGCGAAATTTGGGAACTCCCTAGATATTGGACTGAATTAACAACTCCAGGCGCTTTACCTGAAAGTCCAAACACCTGTACACTTCCAAGCACAAGTATAAGCACAATGGCAAAACCAGTTAGCCATTTGCCTGGCATTTCAATTGAATCGCCAAGCTTGAAATAATTGTGAATAAATTGACGCCGTGCAATAAGTTCACCAATAAGTACCCCGGCGCCAATTGCCAGTGCAAAACCAAGATGGAGGATAAACTTCACTTTGCTGAGCCCAATATACGCAATTGGAAAAACTATCAGCACAGTGAGCAGCGAAGCTTCGTTTCTATCCTCTTCATTAGAATATATGAACGCAATGATTGCCCCAACTATTGAAATAAGCATATATGCAAAAATTTGGTTTGTTGCAAATAAATTGCCAAAAGTGCTTACTATTTTTAGCCCAGTGCTTGAACCAAAAGCAACTAAGAAACCCGACATTAAATCACGGAAAAATACAACTGACAAAGCGCCAAGTAAAAATATAACTGCAAATTTGTTTTGCTTTTTAAGCAAAAGAACCTCTAAAGCACTAATGCTAAGAAGCAACGCAAGTGCAACTAGTAATAAACTAGGAACAAGGATACCAAAAGCATTAGCTAAAATTTCTGGGCTAGTTGGCGTATCCTCTGCAATTGTATGAGTTAAAGCATTTGCAAAACCTGCAAAAGCAGCAGTTCCTTCTATAAAGTGACTGGCAATTGAAGAAACGCTTTGCCCACCTGGAAGAATAGGCACAAGTGAAAGTAAAAATCCAATAACTATAATTCCAGCTACGATTTTACGCCGACTAACAGCAGCTAAATGGGGCGCTTTAGATAGGAATAACAACAGGAGAGATGGAAAACAGCTGATTATTGCAACTAGTTGAACAGTTGAAAAATTTAAAACACCAAGATCAGCATAGATGTTATACAAAATAGTTGCTAGGAATACTGAAAAACTGAAAACTACGCTTAGAATTGCAAGTTCTTCTTCCTTGTGGTTGGCGTAGTAGTTTACAAACGATTGAATGATGAAAAATGACGTCATTATAGCAATTGGCCAAAGTGCTTGTGCGCTTCCCAATATTGCAAGCACAGTAGCTAACCCGGCTAAAAGGGTAAATTGCCACGTTTTATACCGAAGTGCAAGCATATACGCCGTGAAAATAAGCAAAGCTGAGAACAAACTCCAAGGTTGTAATTCTGTGACTCCTGCGGCTAGTTTTTGTAAGAGTTGAGGGGTTGAAGCAAAGAACAAAGCACCTACAATACCTGCAAGTTCATTGTACTGCGCGCGGAGTAGCCAAAAAGCTAAGACGCTTAGCAACGCCCCAACAAGAGGCGGATAAATATTGGAAATTAAGATAAGTGTGCCTTTATCATAGCCAATATTTGTAAAGAAGTTGTAAACCACGTACCACGCGCCAGTCATGTACTGGACAAGCGCAGGCTGATGGTAGAATTTAACAAGTGGAAAATAAGAGATGTCACTTGTTAGTGGAATTGCCCCTTTTGTAACTAGCATTTCAGTTAAAAAGTTATAGAAATAAGGGTCAAATTCAAAGAAGTTAGTTATAAATGAATAAGCTATGCGGAAGTAAAAACCAAAAAAGGCTATTAACACTAGAAGCACAGGCGCAACAAATTGCAACGGCGTCTTTTCAAGGTTTTGAACTTCATGCTTAAACACTGCAGCAACGTGGCCAGGAGATAAAAATGGAAGCAAACCACGGAAGTACATTATTCCAAGTGCAGCTGCTAGGACAATAAGGGAATTGACAAACACAAAAAACACGTTTAATTGAAGGCCAAACAAAACATGTTCAATAAAGTATAAGAGCGGCACAATTGCAATTCCAAGGATTAAACCTGCAAATAACCGGTCAAGCTTGTTGAACTTCGTTCCGGTGAACAAGGCAAACGATAAGAAAATGCCGGGAATGGCAAATACTAAGAAAGTTAAAATTAAACCCAATAATTCAACCATTAAAAACCCACTTATATAGTTCTACCCGCGATTTATTTAAACCCGCCGCTTGTTTAATATTACAGGTAAGTAAAAATGGACGCCACTGTGTTTTTAATAGCTATACTAGTTTCTTTTGTCTCAACTCTATTTGTAATCCCTTATTTCATCCGTTTCTTTTCTAGAATTGGAATAGTTGGAACAGACCAGCAAAAACAAGGCAAACCAGTAATTGCACAAGCTGGTGGAATACCAGTTTTCTTTGGTTTCATGCTCGGCGTGTTGGCGTTCATATTGTTAAACACTTATGCAAATCCAATTTCCGGAATTGCTGGAAACCAAGATTTAAACCTAGCAATTATCTTCGCTGCACTTCTATCAACTTCGGTAATTGCAATGACTGGCTTTTTCGATGACTTAAATGTACGAACTCAACGCGTTGCAATTTCTTCAGATGCAGTTGACTTCCGCGTTGGGTTAAAACAATGGCAAAAACCCCTACTTACCTTAATCGCGTCTATTCCACTTATAGCTATCCGCGCAGGGACAAGCCAAGTTGCA
>JAUYPK010000102.1 GCA_030697615.1 Microcaldota archaeon
AAATTAAATTAAACCAATTAGGCACATTTGTGCGCGAAATTGCAGGGGACGAAGGGTTACAGATAATTAACTGCATTGGATCTGAACAGGTAACCGACGAAAAAATAGAACAAACCACCAAGATGAAAATAGCAGAGATCCGCTCTGTTCTAAACCATTTACATAGCTATGGTTTAGTCGAATACAAGCGCGAGAAGAACATGCAAACCGGCTGGTTCACCTACACGTGGCGCATGAATGCCAACCAAGCGTTGCAAAACTTCATTACTTTGAAAAAGAAAGAATACGATTCACTTAAAGCTAAGCTTGACCAAGGTGAAGGGGCACAAATTTACAGGTGCCAAAAAAGTTGCAACCCATTGGAATTTGAAAAAGCAATGGAACATAGCTTCAAGTGCCCAGCTTGCAATTGTCGGCTGAACATAGTTGACCAAGAAGAAGAGTTGAAAAAACTCGAAGGAAAAATAAACACGCTTCTAAGCATACACACTCCAACATCAGACCAACCAACTACAAAACTTGGACCGTACGCTGGAGAAAAACTAATTTCTTTTAACCGTTAAAAAAACCTGTAGGGTTAATAAGCATAAATGCAACTAATTTCCTTTACGCCTGGCTTCAATAGCGGGGTAACAAAGTAATCGCATTTTTAGTGATTTTTTGACCCAAGGGTAGCCAGGAGTGCCCGCTGGACTGGAAGTGTGGTAGCAACGGAAGTTGCAACTCCATTAACTTACAGGGCGAAGCTCATAACCCGGAGACCGGAAGTTCAAATCTTCCCCCCGCTATAATTTTCATTACAGCTACTTTTTATTTTCACTTGCATTTACTCACTAGTTATGAAAACTCTTCTTGTTGTACTTGACGGCGTAGGCGACTATCCTTGCAAAGAGCTAAATGGCAAAACCCCGCTCGAAGCAGCACAAACCCCTAACATTGACAAACTTGCAGCTAATTCTATTCTTCTACCTTCGCGGATTGCTGGTAAAATCGCACCTGAGTCAGACGTAGGTATACTTTCCATTTTGGGGATAAACCCCTTTAAGAAAAAGATAGGTAGGGGAATTTTTGAATGGTTTTCAACTGGTAAACAGTTTAGAAACGGTTGGCTTGCAATTAGGACAAACTTCTGCACGCTTAGGGGTGGAAAAATTATAGACCGGCGAGCGGACAGAAATGTAACGCCGGCAATGGCTAAAAAATTAGCTGCAAAAATAAACCAGATAAACCTCAGCGTGCCGTTTGAATTTGTTCCAACAAGCGGCCACCGTGGGGTCGTTGTATTCAAGGGCGACTTTTCCAAACATATCCAAAATACTGACCCAGCTTACCAAAAGACAAACGGGATAAGCGACGCACAATCAAAGTTTAAGAACAAAATAGTACAGTGCTACGATTTGAAGAGGGATGAAAAAAGCAAACGCAGTGCAGAAATTGTAAACGAATTCAGCAACAAGGTAATCGACTCGCTTAGGGGCGAATGGCCTGCAAATGCGCTGTTGTTGAGAAACGCAGAAACTAGAATTCCGAGTGAAAATTATTCCAAGTGGTGCATTGTTGCTGAGATGCCGCTTGAAGTTGGAATTGGTAAAGCGTTTAAGATGAAAGTAATTAGTTCACAAGAAGGGGATTACAAAAACGCTGCAAATATAGCAAACCGAGAAATAACGCAGCGCGACGTCTACGTCCACTTGAAAGGGCCTGACTTGTTTGGCCACGATGGAAAAGCAGTTGAAAAAAAGATTAGTATTGAAAAAATTGACGCTGGATTTTTTGCGAGGTTGAAAATAAACTGGAAAACTACGCGACTAGTAATAACAGCTGACCACTGCACGCCTTGCAAATTAAAAGCGCATTCAAACGACGCTGTACCGACCCTTATTTCTGGGGCGGGAGTAGAAGGAAAAAGAAATGTTTATTGTGAAAAAAGCGTTGCAAAAGAAAAAGAGATTCCGGCGTGGAAATTATTAAAACTCGCTAGCCGTTCCACTTTGCGAGTTTGAGCTTGTGGAATTTTTCAAGGTAAAGAAGGCGATTGTATTTTGCAGTTCTTTCTCCTCTTGATGGTCCGCCGATCTTTGCAGCGTCACATGCTAAACCAGTTGCCAAGTCTGCTAAAAATGGATCTTCACTATCACCCGAGCGGTGTGAAGCAATCACTTTCCAACCTGCGTTTCTAGCCATTTCAGCTGCTTCGAGCGTTTCAGTAACCGTGCCAATTTGATTTGGCTTTAACAAGAGCGCATTGCACGAGCCTTGCAAAACTGCCCGTGTAATGCGGGTTGAATTTGTTGTAAGTAAATCGTCACCAACAACAGTAATATTCGGTTTAGTTTTTTTGGTAAACTCTGCAAACGCTGCAAAGTCCTCTTCGTGGAACGGATCTTCAATTGAAACAATTGAAAAATCTCGCATTAGATCAAAATAAACCCCTGATAATTTATCGCTTGAAAGCTTCCTACCTTCATAATTGTAGATTTTAGTTTTTTCGTTGTAAAATTCACTTGCAGCGCAGTCGAGTGCAAGCTTAACTTTTCCACTATACCCCGCACGGTCAATTGCATTTGTTATTAGTTCTAAAGTGGGTTGTGCTTTGGTAAACGGAAGAACTATGCCGCCCTCCATATCTGTAAAAAGCGCTTCTTTTGTTTTCTTCGCAGTAAGTTTACCTAATTCGTAATAAATTTCCGCAATTGCTTGCGTGCAGGCTGAAAAAGTTGAAAACTTAACTGGGAGCAACATAAACTCCTGAATAGAAACGCATTTTCCAGAGTGTTTATCCCCGCTAGCAATGCAAGCCATTGGCAATGGAATTTTCGCTGTTTGTCTTGAAAGTTTACTAAAGTAGGAAAAAAGCGGTTCGTTATTTTCAGCGGCATTAGCCTTTGCTATTACTAAGCTAATTGCTAAGGTAGTGTTTGCGCCTAGTTTTGACTTATTTTCAGTAGCGTCAAGTGAAATTAAAAAATTGTCAACGGCGTCTTGGCTGTAATCCTTTGGTAATTTTTTGGCAATATCTTGGACGTTTTGAACTGCTTTTGAAACCCCCTTGCCGTTAAAAGATTTGCCGCCGTCTCGCAATTCTACTGCTTCGTTTTTGCCAGTTGTTGTACCAGAAGGAACCGTTGCGGTAAAAGTGCCGTTTTTAATTTTTAGAACCGCACAAATAGTAGGCACTCCTCGGCTGTCAAGCGCTTGAAAAGCGGTTAAGTTCACGCTAATGACTCCCTCCCCTTAGTTCCGGTAATCATAAGTAAATTAAAGCAAGGTGAAGTTAAACTTAGCGATTGAACTATTCCATGATGCTTTCAAAAAAGGAGATTTTAACCGCTGTAAAAAAAGGAGATATAAACATAACTCCTTTTGAAAAAAGTAATGTTGGTGCTTGTTCTGTTGATTTAAGGCTAGGTAATGTGTTTAGAAGGTTTAAAAAAAATAAAAAAATGTTTTTAGTTAAAGAAAATATAAATGAAAAAGAATTTTCAGATGAAATTAAATTAAAAAATAATGAATTTTTAACAATTAAAAGCGGAGAATTAGTTTTAGGTACTACTTTAGAAAAAATTAAATTAAGTAATTCTATTTGTGGTAAGTTAGATGGTAGAAGTAGATTTGCAAGAATTGGTTTAACTATTCATAACAGTTCAAGTTTAGTTCAACCAGAAGTTAACAACGTTCAAGTATTAGAAATAATTAACCTTTCACCCTTTACTTTATCTTTACAACCAGGTTTAAAAATTTGTCAAATTTCATTTTCACAACTTTCAAGCCCAGCGCATTACAATGGAAAATTTAAACGCCAGCTAAGACCGTAACCACCACATTAGTGGAAGTAAGGGGGGTCTCCCTAAATACACATGGAAGAACAAATTTCAACCCAAAACCGCGGCAAAACCACCACGCCAGTTCAAACCGCCGAAACTGCTTCGCCTGTTCTCCCAAAGCGCACTGGGAAGACGCGGGAGCACTACTTACAGCAGAAAAGTCAACAATTTGCCTATTTTAAGATTAACAAAGAAGACGCTACGAAGCTGGAAAGTATGCAGTTTAACATTTACGACTTTATCTCTGCTAGTTTTGCTTTTTCACAACCCAAAAAAGAACTCGCAATCGGCGTGCTAAACGCGTTGAAAACAAAACCATCTGCGTTTTCGGAATTAGTAATTCAATTAAACGCAAAAAAGAGTAGTTTATTTTTGGTTTGCCTTAGCCTAGAGCGAGCTGGGCTTATTGAACGTAAAGGTAAAGGCGAACCTTACCATCTAGTCACTAGTTTTTCTGACATGCTAGCCAGCTACGCTAAGTGGTGGAAGTTCTGGGCTGAGCACTAGTGTTTATTTTTGTTGGAGCATTTTTCTAAATTTTCTGTTCAATAACGCCGCTTCAACGGCGCTTATTTTACTAGGGTCAGCAACCACAAGCCCTTTTTGTATCGTTGTTCCACTTCTGCTAGAGTCTGCGCTTATTCTATAATATTTTCCGCCTTTTGATACCGTTAAAAGCGTGCGTATATCGCCATGCCGCTGTAAATTTGTTTCAAACCCCCTTTCTTTAAGCGCCCGTTCAATTTTTTCTATGTGGCGGGAGGGGTCTTTTGCTAACGCGGCATGGCCGTGAGTTAATACAATTCGATCATTATGTACTAATTCATCAGCGGAGTGAGACGTTTCTCGCACTAGAGTGATTAACCGAACTGGTTCAACCTCTGAAATTGCCTTTACAATTCTATCCATTTTTTCACCATCAAATTTTTAAAATACCTTATCACCACATTGCCTTAAATGGTGGAAGTTCTGGGCTGAGCATTAACCGCTGTCTTTATTGCTTTTTTTATTCGAATTCCATCGAGCATTGTTATTTTTCTACCTTCGTGGCCATCGCGTTCGTGTTTAATATTTATGAATCTACTGCGCCCTCCCGGGGATAAGGCAATTTCATATTGATGTTTTCCCCTTGCAAAGAATAGATTGTGTTGTTCTGATAAATCCGATCTAAGCCCCCTATTTATGCGATTTCTTGGAAGTGAAGCTGTTCTAGTTTGGTATTCAAACCCGGCAGATTGTAGTGCTTTAATCAGTCTTGCGGGACCTATTCTCCTTCCCCCATATGTTAGCTCCAAGTGCCCTTCGTGGTGCCTAAGAAGTGGGTGGTCGTCCCCCAAATGTTCTTCGCGCCGTACAATTGTTCCGCCAAGGATTGGCCGTAGTTTTAAAATTGCTTTTATTATTTCATGCATATAATTATTTTTAATGACCCACAGCTTTAAAATTTCTCTCTTCCACATTATTTTAGTTCTTTTTAGGAGACTTACAACTTTTATGGCTTTAATGGATCTTTTTGGCAAAAAACAAGCTTCTGGTCAGTCTAACCCATTTGACTTACAGTTTAGTTTTCACCCGCTGCGTATTTCGGCACACAAACAGGATTACATTGAACTTACAATTGTTTTGAAAAATGCTTCTGGTGAAGAGCAGCTAACCTCCTTTATTGTCACTGTTCCACATGGCTTAGGTTTTGAACAAACTGGCCTTTCCCAGGAGCGCGAGATTCGACTTAGTTACTTGAAACCCGGTGAAGAGAAGCGGTTTAAGATTAACGTTTACGGTTCGCAACGCACGCGACCAGGAGACTATGCTGTAAAGATGCACGTGGCAAGCCATTACCGGAACTACGGTTATGTTTTAAACGAGTTAAGGAAGAGCTTTTCCCTCCGAGTGGTCTAGGCTGCATAGGGGGTACGGGGGAAACGCGGGCGTCCCCCGTTGGGTTTAAAAATAAATACCCCCTTATAAGTTGCAGTTTAAAATTTTTTTAACAGAGGGATGAAAAATATGACTATTCGGTTATCTCAATTAATTGGGCTAGATGTTTATACTGACTCAGCTACGTTTATTGGCAAAGTGTATGACATTATTTTAGATTTAGAAAAAGGAGAAGTTGTGCGTTTAACGCTTGAGCCAATTCGTGCTTCAAGCAAAGAAGATGCAAAGCGCATTTTCAAGGAAAAAACTGTTCTGTACAAGTCTGTAAAGGCTGTTGAGAAGATCATCATTGCTTCACCTTCTTCGAACGTTGAGCCTGAACCCGAACCAGAGAAGCCAGCGTTTGAGTCAAAACACATGCCTTACTCTTACCGTTACCGCAGGCCAGCGTAATTTTTTTAATTTAATAATTTTTTCATTTTTCTTTAATTTTTTATATTTTAGTTTCTTTTTCTTTTCGCTTTCCATTTTTTGAAAATGGGTAGTTTAAAATGGTAAAATTTCACTGCACAAACTGTAACTTTGAATTCGAAGCTGAAAACGCTAGCCAGTGTGGCAGGTGTTCAAGCGCTAAGATTGAAAAGAAGTTTGAAAATAAAGCAGCTGTTGACCCATCCGCTCCAAAACCAGCCACTGAGCCGCGTAAGTTTGTCTATTCTCCACTTCTTAATGACACTAAAGAGAGTTGGATGAAGTTCCACGGCGGCGCTGACTTCCAAGTTTGCCCTGGTTGTGGCGGGAAGGATTTTGAATTTATTTGGAAGCGCAAGGAAAAAGTGTGCAAAAAGTGCGGCGAAATAATGCCGTTGAAAAGACGCTAAGCTTCATCTCTAAATTTTAAACCAACTCTAGTTTTTTTTATTACTATTAAGCGCCTGCGGCGTTGGTCTATTAGTTCTCCATGTTTTTGTTCAATGAGTTTAATTTCCCTGTGATTTGCAAGCGTATTTTTGTCAAAACTTCCATCAGCTTCGCTTATAGTGTCTCTTCCGTCGTCCATAATTGGCGCGTGTATTGCTGCTCGTCCGCCTTTTTTCAAAACACGGTACACTTCTGTTAAAAACTCCCGCTTTTTACGTATGTGCACTAGCACAGAACCCCTCACAATAATTGCGTTGAAACTTCCAGCGCTAAATGGAAGAGATGCTCCCTCTGCCAAGACGAAGCGTTTTTTTGTGTTTGGTTTCCAATAACTACGATAAGCCATTTCTTTCCAGCTAGTGCCAAACCACCTTAACTGAGGAAATTGTTTTTTGTCTTCTTCAAGGCTGCTGCCGGTTCCGACACCTATTTCCAAAACCTTACTACCTTTTGTCAATTGAGCTAGTTTTGTTCGTGCCCGCACTGTTTTATGTACATAATCTACTAAGCTTTGTTTTGCTGCAGGTGGTTTGTTCATATTTTTTTGCATCACTTTGGAATGTAGCTGTAAATAACCTCTTCTTCGCTAGGCGGCTTTCTCCTCTTTATTGGTCGCTGTTTAATTTCGAGTATTTTTGGCTTCATTTTGTTCCCTTTCTTTTTGCTTCTCTGTAGATGCTTATGAACGGGCGGGCTAGTTGATTGTTTGACGGTCTGCTTTTTCTAGGTGCCAATCGCAAAGGTATTCTGAGTTTAGGTCTTTTTTTGTTTATTTCCACATAATCGCCCCACTTGTCGAAGTTTACTTCACTATGTCCTTTGAAATAGTCTGTTAAGCTCATTAATGTGCCCTTTCGATTTTTTACAAAGAAGTTTCCAAGCATATCGTGTGCATGGATGAATCCAATTCCGTTTGGTTTTAAAACGCGGTGAGTTTCTTCGAGCCACCTGGCTTTGTTTACTACGTAGGGCCAGGCAAAAAGTGAAAAAACCACGTGGAAACTATTACTTCTAAACGGAAGTCCGGTTCCTTCTGCTCTAGTTGTCCCTCTAGGTGGGGCGTATAGCGTTTCCATTTCTGGTTTTGAATAGTTTGTGCCATGGAAATTCAAATGTGGAAATTTTTTGCGTAGATCTTCAAGCGCGCGTCCTTCACCAATTCCAACTTCCAAAACTCTACTTCCTGCGGGTAGTTGTTTAAGCATTTTTATAAATTTACTAGGAAAGTACATTTTTGCATCTGTCCAGTCTCTGCTTACAGTAAAGCTTCTATTAGCTGTAGCGTGCTTTATGTTCTCCAAATACGGCTGAAAGCGGTTTGGTCGAGGTTTCATTTTTTCTTTGGTCTCC
>JAUYPK010000104.1 GCA_030697615.1 Microcaldota archaeon
GGAAAAGCAGAAGAAGTAGAGCGGCAAAACAAAATCCTACTCCATAAAAATGGACGAAAATAGTTCTTTTTAGTCCATAAAAATGGGCATATATTTAAACAGGGACATTCACATCAGGAAAAACTTCTTTGAAAAACCCAAGCAACTCGCCGTGGCTTCTAACTACTAAGTCAGGCTCATCTATTATTTCACTGAACGGGTTGAAAAGCACAGTGTAGAAACCAAGCTTTTTCGCATAGCCATCTTCGTCAGGTCGGTCGCCAACCATAATGCATTCACCAGCAGCAACTGGAGAGTCAACATTGGCTTTTTCCAAGAAAACCTCGAACGGTTTGAGTGAAGACTTTTCCCCGCCAACTTCAAAAGAAGTAACTACGACGTCGAAAAAACTAGCTAAATTTAAATGGCTCATTTGTCGTACGAACCTCGCTTCACGCGCGTTGGAAATAATAGCCAACTTCGTGCCGCGGGTTTTCAGAAATTCAAGCGTTTCCAAAGCGCCTGGGAGTAATTCAAGCACAGCGACATATTTTTGTAAAAAGAGTTCGTCCATTTGCTCCGCGTTTTCCCACGTTATTTTCTTACCTAAATGAAAACAGAGGCGAGTGAAGTAAAACCCCTTGCGGTGGCGTTCAATGTCGCCGTAATATTTAGTTGTTTTTTCAAGTTCAGTGCGAGCTAAAGCAGCGGCATATTTTTCTTCAGCGAAACTAAAACCAGAACTACGTAAAATATTTTGAACTGAATTATTTTCATTCAATATGCGAAGCGCCTTTCTTCCATCTACCAATGTGTTCCGCCAGTCAAAACAAACCCACTTGAACGACATAATTTCACTTCAGCTTTTTTTCCTTTGCTAATTTCTTTACGAAAAACTCTGCAGACTGTGCTAATTTTTCCAATTTCAGCGCTTCGCTAGCTGAAAACCATTTTGCTTCAGAAATTTCATTCTGCCCAACAGGCGTTCCAGTGGTTTCAACAAGAAAAGCGAACGTTAAATTACGTGTTCTGAGTGGATTCCGCGTCCCATCGGATAAAAACTCACCGTATTTCTGTGCGGAAACAACTTGCAAACTAGTTTCTTCCATAATTTCGCGGCTAAGCGCATTCTCAAGCGTTTCATTTTCTTCAATCCCGCCGCCGGGCAGTGTCCAGTAGCCATTATCCCGAATCTTAGCTAATAGAATCTTGCCGTCACGCATTATAATTGCACCAACTCTCTTGCGTATTTCATTCATCGGTATTTTCACCTTAGCCTTGCTTTATAGTATTGTTCAACGCAACGGTTTTTTATTCACTGTGCTTCCAAATGTTTCTCGGGGTTTGTAAAAAAAATGAAGTTAGTTATTGGAGATGCTAAAGCATTCAAGCAGTGCATTGAAGCTGTTGTTAACCTAGTTGACGAAGGGCAGTTTGAAATAAATGAAAACGGCATGCACTTACGTTCAATGGACCCGAGCCAAATCGCAATGGTGGACTTCACTTTGCCAAAAGCGGCTTTCAACGAATTCGACGCAGTAGAACAATCCACTTTAAGCCTCAACTTAGTTGACTTTTTAAAAATACTCTCACGCGCACGGGCAGACGAACAACTTCACCTTACAGTTGAAGAAAAAGAGTCAAAATGCGTGCTTGAATTCATCTCGCCAAACGCCAAACGCAACATCCGCATACCCTTAATGGAGTTAAATGTAACGTCGCCAAGAGAGCCAAAAATAACTTTTGACACAACGATTAAAATGCGCGGCGGTACTTTCAAAGAAATGCTCAAAGACGCCGGCATGCTTTCGAGCCACGTTATCCTCTCAGCAGAAGGCGACAAGTTTCTAGTAGAGGCAAAAGGAGACAGCGGCGATTTACGCATTGAAAGCGCAAAGGGATCGCCAAACTTCGCCGAGCTACACAACACTGCCAAAAGCAGGGCAATGTATCCATTTGAATACCTAGACAACATGACAAAAGCATGCCCCGACGATTCAATGATTGAACTCTTCCTAAAAAGCGACTGCCCTGTAAAAATATCTTACAACGTAGGCCAAGCAAAACTATCCTACTTCCTAGCGCCAAGAGTAGAAAATTAACAATAAGTTAAGCAGGGTTAGAAACGCCTCATTTGATTCGGCGTTTCAAAACCGTACTTCGATGTGAAACCTAAACCAATGAAACGTGAATTGATCTACGGAATATTTGCCATACTGTCAACCTTTGTGCTTAGTTTTATCACGTTTATTTTCATGAGCAATAGTGCAATAACTCCCTATGCTGCGCTGTTCATCAGCCTAGTTACAATTCTACTATTCACACACTTCTACTTCAAACAACGATCATCTCAAAACACAAATGTAACACAATTCTCTCTAGTGATGCTTGGAACAACCGTCATACTATACGCATTAACTGTTGGAATTGTAGCTGGCAAGGGAATTAGCTTCATCTATTCATCTTTGCCATTTTGGATAACTGCAATAGAATCAATAGCGGTTCCTTTTACATACGCTAAACTAGTGAAACGCAACACTGAAACACGGCCAACGAATGCAACTGGTTTATAAACTTATTTTCCGTTGCTTTTTTTGATATTATTATTCTATGCCTTTTCGCAAGATTCTCAACTTTTTCCTAGGTTTTTTCAGCAGCAGAGCCTCGGTTTCCCTAGGTATCTATGGTCCAGTAAACGCAGGCAAGTCAAGCATTGCTAATAAGATGTGCATGGACTGGACTGGCCAGCCACTTGGAAGCGTTTCCGAAGTGCCACACGAGACGCGCGAAGTGCAGAAAAAAGAACGAGTCGCCATAAAAGCAGGCGGCAAAATTCTAACAATGAACATCCTTGACATGCCTGGCATTGCCACAAAAGTGGACTACCGGGAAT
>JAUYPK010000109.1 GCA_030697615.1 Microcaldota archaeon
GAACAAATAATTTCCCAAAGCATCTAACCTACGTGGCCTGGACAACGGGTCAATTTCGCTATGTAGTTCTGCAGGTAAAGTGTAACTTTTCCTACTTCCTTCGTGCGCCATAGGTAAACATTAGAAAAACAGTGAATAAAAAATAGATGCTTATAACCAGTTAAACTACCGTGAACTTGAACCGATATGCTGGTTCGTCAGTTATATAAACAAAAACAAGCGCTAAAACTACATGGAAGAAGTATTGGATCTAAAGCGTGAACTTAAACAATGGGACACTTTAAGCGACGAAGCGTTGCACAATTTCGAGAAATCAATCACACAACAGTAAACTTATACCCATAAGCAATGACGTCCTCTTCTTTTCCAGCTTGGACACGGCGGAAAACAGCTTTTACCTTAGCGCCGATTTTCACTTTGTCAACTTCGCTGTCTACAACTTGTGAAAAAATCTTAACTTTGTTATCAAGCTCGATAATTGCAACGAAATACGGAACCTCATATTCAAACCCAGCAGGAGCTGAATACACGAGTGAATATGAGTAAATCTTGCCAGTGTGAGGCATCTTTGCGTCAACTAACTTGCCTTTTCTCCTGCAGTTTGGGCAAATTGTGCGCTTTGGAAAGAAACTCTCTTTACACACTTCACAGTGGACGCCTTCCAAATTGTAGCGTTGCTTTATACTGCGCCAAATCCTCGAAATTGCTTGAACCATATATATTACAAACCCAACATCATTTCAATTTTTCAATTATATTTTTTCTTAATTTTTTTATAAAACTCAAAACGCTTTTTTCAAAATGTGAATTACTGAAGTTGCACCGCTTCCGCCAACGTTGTGCGTTAAACCAATTTCTGCACCTTTAACTTGCCTACCGTTAGCGTCGCCGCGAAGCTGCCAAGTCAATTCAACAACTTGCTTAACTCCAGTTGCACCAACAGGATGGCCGCAAGCCTTTAACCCGCCAGAAGTGTTAACTGGAATTGAACCACCGATCTTTGTTTCACCCGCTTCTATAAACTTGCCACTCTTACCTTTTTCGCAGAACCCAATATCTTCCATTGCCATTAACTCAGCAATTGTAAAACAGTCATGCACCTCTGCAACATCTATGTCTTTTGCTTTGAGGCCAGATTGTGTAAACGCTTCTTTGCTAGCTACTTGCGTTGCCTTTAAACTTGTAAAACTTTTTCTGTTTGCAAGTGCAATTGTATCACTTGCTTGTGAACTTGCAATAAATTCAACTGGCTTTTCGCATATCTTCTTTGCAAATTCTTCGCTTGCCAAGATAACTGCAGCTGCACCATCTGAAAGCGGAGAACAGTCAAATAATTTAAGTGGAGAAGCTACATACGCAGATTCCATAACTTGTTTTAAAGTAATTTCTTTTTGGTACTGTGCAAATGGGTTCTTTGCGCCATTCGCGTGGTTCTTTACAGCTACCATTGCCATTTGCTCTTCAGTTGTGCCGTATTCAAGCATGTGGCGGCGCGCCATTAACGCGTACAACGCTGGAAAAGTTGCGCCGTTGAACAACTCCCACTCTTCATCTCCAGCGCCGCCCAACGCAGTTGAGGCAAGTTCAGTTGAAACTTCAGTCATCTTTTCAACTCCACCAACTGCAACTACGTCATAAAACCCAGATGCAATTGCCATTATGCCGTTGCGCAGCGCAACGCTTCCAGATGCACACGCTGCTTCAAGCCGCGTTGAAGGAAGTGGGTTTATCCCTAAGTAATCTGCAATTAATGCACCAATGTGCTCTTGCCCAGTTAATTGACCTGAAGCCATGCAACCCCCGTAAATCGCCTGCAAGTCTTTTCCCTCTATTTTTGAATCTGCAATTGCCTTTACAGCAGCGTCGACTATCAACTCGCGTAGAGATGAACTCCAGTGTTCGCCGAAGCTAGACATGCCTGCGCCGATTACAAAAACTTTTTTGCCTTTCATTTTAAATTTTAAATACCTTTTTGGTTATTCTAAGTGTTTTATCTTGTTGCGGTTGCGGATGTAGCCAACGTAGCTCGTGTACTCTTTGTTTCGATTAATATAATCAAGCACGCTTTCGCTTGGCCTCTTGCCTGGCTTTTCGATTCCTTTTTCAACTGTAAGTGTAAAAGCGTCGCTGCCAGAACCGCTGCCATAGGAACACATTAAAATTTTTTGCCCGGGCTTTGCCACGTCAAGCACACTTGCCAAGCCAATCATTGAAGACCCGCTGTAAGTATTACCAATAAACGGCGTGATTAAGCCTTGCTTGACGCTTGCATCGCTGAAGCCAAGCATCTTCGCTACTCGCGTTGGAAACTTGCCATTCGGCTGGTGAAAAACCACGTAGTCATAGTCCTTTGGCGTTGAACCTGTTTTTTCAAAAATTCCCTTCACTGCACCTATAACGTGTTTGAAGTAAGCTGGTTCGCCGGTAAATCTACCAGCGTGGCTTGGAAATTCAGCGTGTTGCCTCCGCCAAAAATCAGGGGTATCAGTTGTAAAAGAATAAGTGTCATTGAGAGTTGCGATTAAATTTGCTTTGCCGCCGCTATCCTTAGCAATTAAAACAGCTGCTGCTCCGCCGCCTGCTGTGAATTCCAACGCGTCGCCTGGCTGTGCCTGCGCCGTATCACTGCCAATTGCCAAGCCGTATTTAATCATGCCACTTTCAGCCATTCCCATGCACATTTGCATTGCAGCCGTACCTGCTTTGCATGCGAATTCTAAATCAGCTGCGGTTAGGGTAGGTGTTGCGCTAATTGCTTCGGCAACTATTGTTGCGCTTGGCTTAACCGCGTATGGTTTGCTTTCGCTTCCAACGTAAATAGCTCCAATTTCTTGTGAGTTAATTCCACTACATTGCACTGCCATTCTAGCTGCTTCAACTGCAAAAGTACATGAATCTTCATCCCAGGCGCCAACCGCCTTTTCTTTAACACCTAGAGCTTCTCCAACGTCTTTTTCCTTGTTCCAAGCTACAGCTATATCTGCTGTTTTTACCCGCAAGCGGGGGACGTAATACCCATAACTTACAATGCCGACGTTCATTTTTGTATTTTTTTGACCTCTAAGTATTTAGTAATTTCTTAACAAATTGAGCTATCAATGGTTTAAAAAATAGACGCCTGTCGACTTCGAATACGTTCTTTGACGAAAATAGTGTGGTTGATGGGGGGAGGTTAAAATACACTGGCTGGTTCAAAACACATTAAGCGATTATCTATGGTTGACTACTCTACTTTTTCGGAGCTTTACAAGTTGAAACCCAGCGAACGCGTTGAAAAATTGGTTACAGCAGGAGTTATTTCGCCGCAAGAAGCGCAGCTATTAATGAGGGAAGGCTCCCTTGCTATGGAAACCGCTAATAGGATGGTTGAAAGCGTTGTTGGGACTTTTCCCATTCCGTTAGGAATAGCGGCTAATTTTCGCGTTAATAACAAAGACATCTTAGTGCCAATGGCAATTGAAGAACCTTCTGTAATCGCAGGCGCAACTAACGCAGCTAAACTTAGCCTTCCAACTGGCTTCACTGCATGGGCTGATGACCCAATTATGACTGGCCAAGTGCAGCTTGTAAACGTTGCAAACGCTGAAAAAGCGGTTAAAGTCATAACCGCAAATGCGAAGGAACTAATCGCAAAATGCAATTTCACTAACCCGTCAATGGTTAAGCTAGGTGGCGGAGCAAAGGGATTAACTGTAAAAAAACTCACCGCTACAATGCTCGTTGTTAACTTCGACGTCGACGTTCGCGACGCAATGGGCGCAAACACGATTAACACAATGGCAGAAGCAATTGCGCTTGACTTGGAAAAACTATCTGGCGGAAACGTACGGCTACGCATCCTCACTAATCTTGCAGATAAACGCCTTGCACGCGCAACTGTAGAATATGACAAGGATGTAATCGGCGAGGAAAGTGTAGACGGCGTTGTTGACGCGTATCAATTCGCTTTTCATGATCCTTACCGCGCGTGTACGCATAACAAGGGAATTATGAACGGGATTGACGCGGTTGTAATTGCAACTGGAAACGACTGGCGTGCAATTGAAGCCGGCGCACACGGATACGCTGCAATCACTGGAAAATATTTGCC
>JAUYPK010000128.1 GCA_030697615.1 Microcaldota archaeon
GGATTTTGATCTTGCTGGCATAAATTAAGTTCATTCCTCCATTTCTTCTCTTCTAAGTTTTTCCTTAACAAAACGGGCTACTTTACCGTGTGGCGGTTTTCTATCTAAACGTAGCCGGCGGATCTCATCACCAGACATTGCACCTAGAAGTTGAATCATTTTTCTATCAACAACTAACCGTAGAACTGGATCCACACGTAATGGCGTTGAAGAGCTTTTAACGCGTTTTCCATGAACGTACCGTATTAATTCACTTACCGTTGGCTTACCGTTAAACGCCGCAACACGTTGTGCTAATAATTTTCGCCTGTGGCCGAGTGCTTCTGGCAAGTGAGAAATTATCCGCCACATTTTTGGAGTGCAAATTTCTTCGAGCGTCAATTTTTTTAGCTCCACACGCTGTTTTTTTCTAAGCTCCGCAGCTACAGTAGGTTTAGAGAATAAAAAGTCGCGGTAATCTTCGAGTAAATGCAGTGTTGCGCCAATAGTGTATTTAGATGGAACGCCTCTATGTCGCTTAATGGCTGCAATTACTGATCTAGACCCGGAGCCAACTGGCGGCCTACTTCCGCGATACAATTCTGCTGGAAGCGGTTGCCATCTAGCTATTGAACCTGGTGCCACACGCATAAATCATTCAAGATCTATTATGGGGAGAATAAATTAAAAAGATGCAGTTATAGCAATCTCATAAAGTATCAGCACAAGCGAAGCTTGTGACTGAGTCACAAACTTTGAGTTTGTGCTCAATCCGACGAAGTTGTATGAGATTTGCAAATGCTCTAAGCATTTGGCTGTTCGCATTTGCAAAGTCATTTGCATAAAGCAAATGCAAATTGCGATCTAGCAAGAAGCAGCATTTGAGCATAATGCCGCGGCATTATGGCTCAGTCACAATTGCTTCGGCAATTGTGCTGATTTCGGATTACTTCTGCTTCTTGCTATAAACTGAATTTATTTTCTACCTAGCCGTTTATCTAAATAACGCGCCACTTCGGGCACAGTGTGCCGGTCAACTTGAAGCCTGCGAATTTTGCTATCTGGCGTTCTTCTCAGCAGCGTAATTACTTTTGCAATGGCAACTCTTCTAACTTCAGGTGATCGTAGGAGAAACTTTATGTTCGCATTTGTCGAGCCAGTAACGTGGGAAGCTAAGCCTAACAAACTTGGCCTGCCATTGAACGAGCGTATACGTTGAAAAATAACCCGTTGGCGATGTTCTCTCGCTTCTGGAATTGCAATGCAAATACTAGTTGCCCTATGAGAAAATAATTGTTTTGGGTTAAGTTTTTTTATTAGTTGTAAATTTTTTTGCTTCCAAGCCTCTCGGATTTTTGGATTTTTATTTCTAGCTTGCTGTACTCTTTTGGGGTGAACATTTGAAGTGCTGGCAACTGAATCTATAGTGGGAAAAGTAGCGTGGCTTCGGATTGCCCTAATCAACTTACGCTCAAGTGCAGGTGCTGGCATAATATAAGAAGTAATACAAAAAGGGCTAATAAACTTGCCTGGGGGAATCTACCAAGCCGCTTGTCGAGGTATTTTTTCACTTCTTCTCCTGGATTACGGTCGTGCCTGCCTGCCATAATTTGTTCGTCCGACATCCTACCTAATATAGCAATTAGCTTTGCAACAGCTGCTTTTCTCAACACCGGATCTGCCATGATGGCGCTTGTGTTGTTTCCAGCTGAGCCTATGACGTGTTTTGTAAGTTCAGCTGAGTTTGGCTTGCCGTTGTAAGTTTCTATTCGCGCTAGGGCAAATTTTTGGCGGTGTTCGCGTAGTTCGGGATGTTGTATACATGCAAGTGTAACTGCGCTTGAAAATAATTCGCTAGGTTTCTTCATTCCGCGTACAACTTGAAAGGTTTTGGCACGCCAAGCTTCTCGTACACCAGCGTCGCTTTGCTTTGCATCAGCAACTAGCTTGAAGTTTACAAGTGCACCTTGGGCAATTGAGTTGCGCGTTGGAACTACGGTGTGCCGTTCAATAGAAGCTAGTATTCGTTCCCTTATTGGCCGCGGGCCTTTTGCTTGTTTCATATAAGAATTACCACGTTTGTCTTTTCTTTTCAACGCCTTCGCGTTTCTTTCTCTCGTCAACATATTTTTGTACTTCTTTAGACGCTTTTCTATCGAGACGTTGGTCGATTATTTCCACTATGGTCATTTTTTTCAAGAGGGCAATTAGCCTCGCTTCTGCTGCGGTTCTAACAATTGGATCTTTTGAAACTGCGCTGATTTTATTTGAGTCTCCAGTGATATGTTCAGCTAAACCTGCGAAGCTTGGCCTACCTTGAAAAGTAGCTATTCGTGCTAACATTAGCTTCCGGCGATGGGCTAATATTTCGGGGACACCTGAAAACTGCGGGATAACCCTAGTATCACATAGTTCGCTTAAGGTGCGACTTTTGGCTACTTCAATTATTTTATCCCGCCATGCTCTGGCAATAGCAGGATTGGCTGCTTTTGCAGCTATAACTTGCCTTTCAGTTAGCCACCTTCCTTTTGCTTGCACTGATTCCAACGTGGGAAAAGTTTTTGTCCCGTGTTTTGCAAGGGATTTCATAATGCGGCGTTCAATAATTGTAAGTGGCATGGTAAAATATGTGGCGAAAAAGTTGAAAAGGCTATCGCTATAGGTTATAAAAAAATTAAAGCGCCGAGAACAGCGGCACACTG
Source organism: Microcaldota archaeon (assembly GCA_030697615.1). Taxonomy (GTDB): domain Archaea; phylum Micrarchaeota; class Micrarchaeia; order Norongarragalinales; family UBA8480; genus JAHFHC01. The sequence continues at coordinate 2,682 of JAUYPK010000128.1, forward strand.
TGAAAAAACAAAGGAAAAAGAAAATAAAAAGAAAAAAGTAAAAAAAGAAAAGGAAAAGATTTAGCCGAAGAGGCTTGCAAGTCCTGCAGCTGCTTCTTCTTCTTTCTTTTCTTCACTTTTTTCATCTTTTGGTGCTTCTTTAGCTGCTCCTGCTGGTGCTGCGCTTGCTGGTGCGGCTACAACTGCTGCTTTTGCAATTGCTTCTTCAATGTTAACGCCGTCCAAAGCGGTTACAAGAGCTTTGACTTTTAAGTCGTCGACTTTTGCGCCGGTTGAGTGTAGTACTTTTTTGACGTTTTCCTCGTTGATTGGCTGTTTGGTTGCGTGTAGCAACATTGCTGCATAAGTGTATTCCATATTTTTCATTTCACCGTTTTTGTATTTTTTTATATTTTATTTATATTTTAAGTTTAAAAATTAAAAAGAAAAGAGAGCTAAACCCCCAATTTTACTAAGCGGCCGGAGGTGCTTGTGCTTCTGCAGGGGTTTCAGTTGCGCCTTGTGCTTGCTCTTCTTTCTTTGGTTCTGCTGCGCCAGAAAGTGCAGACAGTGCTTTTGCTTCCCTTGCAGCTTTCATTAATAGAATTTCCATTGAAGTGGAGTTGAATACCTCTGCGTAAACCGCTAGGTTAATTGCCTGTTGGTGGCACTTCACTAACTGTGCTAATGTGGCTTCTTCATCTACGTTGAGGATTTCTCCGGGGTAAACTGTACCGTTGTCGTATGCAGCTTTAAGTTCGATTCCAACTTCCATTGGTTCGATTCCAAGCTTTGATAAAACTCCAGCTGCTTGCGGGGAGATTGGCTGACCTGCCCTTGCAACAACTGCGTCTTTTGTAATTACAATCTTTGGCCCTTGGATCTTAGCGTCTATTTTTGCCTGCTTTAGTTCAGTAAGCACTGGACCTGGAGCTAAGTTAGTTTCCCCTGCTGGAATAACAATGTCATGCGGTGCAAGTTGGCCAGCTTTTGCAGGCGTTTTGGTCTTATTCTGTTTGAATAGTTTGAAAAGTTTGAACGGGTCTAAATTGGAAAGCACTAGTATTTCTGCCCCTTGCATGTAAGTTTCAAGCGCTTTGACCTCCGGCTTATTCTTTTCAATTGCCATTTGTATGAGGGTTTTCCTTGCAACTATTAGTTCTGCTTGTCCACGGAGTTTTTTCTTAATTGCATTGAACTGCCTTGACTTTAAACCCGAAATGCTTGCAACTGCAATTACTTTGTGCTTCGCTAGTTGTGCTCCAACTTCTTCGACAACTTTTTGCTTTCCTTGTTTTGAAATCATAACAGTTAGTTAGCCACCTTTACAGCTGGACCCATTGTGGTTTTTAGGTAAATGGAAGAAATTTGGTGTTCTGGGATTTTCTTTGTAATTGATTCAAGTATTGTTTGTAAGTTTTCAAGCATTTGCTCAACTGGCATAGCATCTTTGCCAATTATCACGTGTACAGTTGGCAAGTATTTTCCTTTGGTTTTAATTGCAACGCTTCGTTGAGTGCGGTTAACTAAGTCTTTTAGGTTCATTCCGGGCATCACTGGCTTTGGAAGCTTTCCACGTGCACCTAGAAGTTGTCCAAGAGTTTTTCCAATCATTGGCATGAGCTGGGTTGCAGAGAGTAGCGCGTATGAAAGAAGTTCTTTTTGTAGCTTTTTGTCCTTGGCGTAGTTTTCAATCTCAGCTCCAGAGATTATCTTGTCACACACGTTTCTAGCGTCTAGTGCAAGTTGACCATCTGCAAAAACAGCGACTTTTAGGGGTTTAGGTGCGTATGGCAACACGACGTCTAAGTTAAGGCGGTTTTCTGGCTTGTTGAAATCTACGTCGCGGAAGTTAATCGCCACTTCTACGCTTTGTGAAAACTTCGCTTTGGCTTTGCCGCCTTCTAAGGCTTTTTGAATAGCAGTTGAAAGCTTATTTTTATCCATTTTAAGTTACCCTCCTATTTCAACAAGTGAAATAGTCGTTAAAGCAAACCGCTCGGGCTGAACGGCTTAAGTATACTATAACGAGACAAACACTGGTTTAAAAACGTTGCTTTTGAAAAGCTATTTCATGGCAGAAGAAAACCCAGAAAGCAAGCGCAAAGGAAGACAACCTGAACAAATGAGTAAAGGCGAAGGCTACATTCCGTGGATACCGCGAAGGGGAAAGTGGAGAGCTGGGAAAAGCACGGCGGAAATAACGAGAGAGAGGCTTATGCAGCGACACTTTGAATTAGCTGGCGTTACAACGCAGGCTCAGATAGGTAGCCAACATCACTTTTTTCGCGCTTCTGAACGGCTTGGGGATGATGAAGAAAATCCGAACGTGTGGCGTTACCACGACGCGATTCATAAGCTAGTGACGTTAACTGGCGCAGAAAACGAAATCGACAAGCACCCGTTATTCAGGCGGTTAATGCGCATTAAGCAAACCGAGGCAATTTTGTCAGGCTATTACGTAGCAGCTAGCCACGATAGACACGCACATTCGCTAGGTGCAATGCATTTAGCTGGCAGAATTGCACGTAAACTTGGACTGCCGCAAAAGACAGTTGCTGAATTGAGGTTAGCTGCGCTTGTCCACGACATTGGTCACACTGCATTTTCACACGGTGCTGAGCCGATTCTTAAACAAAAGCTTGGCATTGACCACGAGCAACTTGGCGAACAACGGATGCGGCAGGAGGGAATTGACAAAATAATAGCCGATCATGGGCTTGATTTCGAGCAAGTGATGAAATACACGCACAATGACGGGCTTGGTGAAATTGTAACGGAGTACGCTGATCGTATGGACTACTTACAACGCGACGGTTTCCACGTAGGGGTAAAGCCAGCCGTACAGCGAAAGGTGCAATTGACAATTGAAAAGATTATTGCAAATCTAAAGTTAAAAGATGGAAAACTATGCGTTACGCCAAAAGGCGAAAAGGCATTGAAACGCTTTGCTGATTGGCGTACGTTGTTCTTTTCACAAATTTACTTCTATCCGCCGTCAATGTTAACCCGCTACTTTTTGAGAAAGGCACTCGACATAGGCGCAAAAAGAAAAGTAATAACTGTAAATGATCTTTTAGAAGGTGGCGATGAGGAAATACTTAGGAAACTTGCAGAAGCAAAAATACCAGAAGCGAATCAAATACACCTACGCAATACGTACCTTCGCTTTAACCCGGTTTTTACCGCTCACTTCGGCCAATTAAAACGAGGAGCAGTACAAAGCGTGC
>JAUYPK010000132.1 GCA_030697615.1 Microcaldota archaeon
CCGTAATGCCAACCATGACAACAGAACCTAGAACCCCTTGGCACAGAAAAGCATCTTTTGAATTTGGCTTACCCAAAAGGCATGACTACAAATTTCCAGAAGCGAGACAAGTTTATAGTAGTAGTACATATAAAAAGGATAAAAAAATTAGTGCAGGATTTTTCGAAAAAGTTCAGGATGTTCAAGCCGGTCAACTTATTGAAGGAAGCCATCCGTCGGTCGCAGTAGTGAAACTAAGCTTGCCAAAAAGTAGCCACAGGATTAGCATTTATCGGAACGGACACATTACAATTGGAATTGAAGACGAGAGTAAATTAAATGTTAGGTGGCTTCATAGAATGATACCAGCCGTAAAACTAGCGCATGCGCTTTTAGTAAAACACGCCAAAAAATAGTCCCAAAGTCTGAGCTTTTTTCAATACACTTCCCCTGAAAATAGTCTTTACAAATTTTCTAACGTGTTCACTTGAAGCGCGTAAGTAATAAGCACCCACGATTCAATTTTTACATGTTTGCCCGAAATAATTTTCATTTCTTCGGCATCCTTACCTCTAGCATTCCGTTTTTGAAAGTCGCTTTGGCTTTTGAAAAGTCCACTGCACTTGGGAAGTTTACAGTGTGAGAGAAGCCGTATAGCCGTACAACTTCGTGGGAATAGTAGCCCATTCTGGCAATTTGCTCCGGATTCGCTGGACCGACTATTTTAATTGTAAGTGACTTCTCGCCGCCTTCAAGCCTAACTTCTTCCCGCACTACTCCGGCCAAGTGGGCAACTACGATTACTTCGGTTGGCGTTTGGAAAGATTCAACTGACGGCTCTAAACTATGCGCTGCTGCTTCAACGTGGTTCTGGGACAAGCGGTTCATTGGCATTTCATAGCTAAAACGAAACCATTGCTTAAATACCTTTTAGAAGTTCTGCAATTTCAAAAGTGTTGAAAACTTGGATAATTCGTTGGCGCTTTAGCCGAGTTTCGTTAGACCAAAACGGCAATTGTTTACAAAGTGCAACTGCAAAGAAGGCTTGGTCGTCAAGATCAGGGGAAACAAAAAAAGCTTGGTCTCTATAAGGGCGGTATTCGCCAAACGGAACTTGGTTGATTAGCGAAAAAATATTATTTCCGTTTTGAATACGCTTCTTCGTGACGCAAAGCTAAGGAGTGTTTTATCTTGCGGGCTAATTCCTCAACATCGTCATCTGAAATCTTTACGTTTTTAGTTATCTCGTTAATCAACTGTAACTTTTCCAAGTTAGACAACTTCGCTATCCAAGCTTGTCTGGCTACTTCAGACCAGTTAATTTCAGGGTGCTTCTCCAGCTGCGCTTTCAAAGGAACAGGAACAGCAATAGTAATGTTGACCATGTGTAACTATGTGTAAAACCATAATATAAAGGTTTGCACTACAGGTAGAGTTTATTTATTCTTCTAGTAGTTTTTTCCAAACTGGACTTTGTTTTAATGTTTCCATAGCGGCTTTGAGTTCGCTTTGAACTTGTTCTGAACGTAGATCCTGTGCTTCCCTAATAGCGTTACTGCTGTGTTTCATCTCAATACCGAAAAAGCGGGAAATTAGTACGCGTTGTCTTCCAGGAAGCGCTTGAAGCATTCTTCTCATTGATCGCGCAGCGTCAATTGCTTCTTCCATGTGTGGAACATGGACCGCGACTTGTGCATTTCTTCTTTCTTTTTCGCCTGTTTCTACGTCCCAGCCGCCTGGCTGTTGGGCTTCGAAGAAATTAACCGCGCGTTCCAGCTTTGCTCTATGTGATCTTAATTTAGTTCTAGCGTCGTGAAAAGCACGAAAGATAGGGTTTTGCCAGAGCTTGCGTATATTTCTACTAGATTGTTTACTCATCCTTTTCCTATACAGGGGATCTTTCCAAAGTCTAAGTAGAACTTTTTTGCCCCGCCTTCCTAAATCTGCTACATATTTTGGATCTTCAGCTAATTTGCGCCTTATTCCCGCTAGCTGTAATGCCTTAAATGCCAAGTCACCTTTTCTTCCACGCAGCCGGTCGACATAGCCTTGTCGAATTCTCGGATCTGCAAACCGAGTTTTAATTGCTGCAGCATGTGCTTCCCAATAAGCATCAGTTTTCTTTGCTCTAGCTAGTTTTCGCCTGCCACTTTTGGCATACTCGCGAGCTGTTTTAACCAGTAGTCTCCAACGCTGGTTAATTTCCCTTTTTGGTTTGCCTTGCATTGAAGAAATTGCATACAAACCTTTTTGCGGAAAATATTTGTTCCTAACTTCTTCAAAAGAATATAGAGGGTGATAATTCTGGTGTAAGTGCCGCGCTGCGCTTTCAACAGTATGTCCATCAGCAAGTAAGTCCAATGCCGTTTTACGCTCTTCGATATTTAATTTTAACTTAGGGTTTACCATTTGTAGCTCACTTAGAGGAACGCATCCACGTCTTTTTCTTTTAGCTGTACAGTACGGTTTTCAAACTCCCTTGCAAGCTCTTCCAACTTCGGCGATCCTGCGGATTTGAAACTCCGCTGGCGGACTTTGATAAACGTTGGAAAGTTAGTTGCTTCGCCAATAATTATCCCCTCGCCGGTTCGCAGCGTTGTAATTGAATCCAAGGTAGCTTTGTCAATTCCCTCACAACTCTCGCCAATGTGCTGCAAGTCATACGGATTCGTAACCCTCATCACAATAAAACTATTGCACTGCGACAACGCAGTTGTACTTAATTGAACTGGCCGCTGTGATACGAGGCACAAGCAAGCGCCAAACTTTCTCCCTTCGCGTGCGATTGTTTCAATTATTGGCTTTGAAATGGAGTTTTCCCGCTGTGCCTTTTCCCGCGCAAACAAATGCGCCTCCTCTACAATCAAGGTAAACGGCGGAACCGAACCTTTTTGCCGCATGTGGAATAATTTCCGCGCGTAGAAAGATACAATTACTTGCTTTACTTTGAGCGACACTCCAGATAAATCGAACACAACTAGTTTTCCTGGCTTAACTATGTTTAACCCAGGCGAGTCAAACACACCGAACAAATTCAAATCCTTAACTTCGCATAAGATGTCAACTAAGTTTGTACGGTCTTTGCCGCCTTCAGCGCTTGAAATGAGTTCGTCTAGTGTAAGCGGCCTTCCTTCTGTTTCGCATGTGTTTTTCACTTTTGCAAATAGCTTTACATATTCACGCTTTGCAGGTGTGGAAATAGAAGGGACTAGCTCTGAAAGTAGAAAAGTGGAAAGGTGCGTTGTTGCGAGTTGCACTTTTTCGCAGTTCACAACACTTGTGCTAGCAGCAAATGAATTTGCAGGGTTGAGAAAACCCGCGTAGTCACCATGTGGG
>JAUYPK010000142.1 GCA_030697615.1 Microcaldota archaeon
CAGCTTCTCCGCCTAGCGTGGACGACTGGCTAGCTTGCCAATTAGAATTTTTTCTTGGGTCACTTCCTTTTGCATAAACTGAAACCGCGAAATCCGCTTGGCTTAACGCAAAGGCATCCATAAGCCCACTAATCCCAGCTCCAACAACAATCACTTTTTCGTCATTTCCTAACTTTGTTTCAAAATGCACATTGAATAGAACCATGTTTTTTTAATCGCGTTTCTATCAATTCGAAACAAAACTACTCTTAACTGTAAAGAGTAGCGAATAGTACTACTTTTTATTTATCTAACTCTAAAATTAAAGTATGGACATACACTACAAATTTAAGCAAATGGGCTTCTCTGAAAACGAAGCAAAGACTTACATCGCACTTTTAAAAAATTACGGGGCAAACCTCAAAGAACTGGAAAAAGCAACTGACATCCACCGTGCAAACCTATTGGCAGCATTACAAAGATTGGAAAAAAGAGGCGATGTTGGAATAAGTTTAGACGGTAAACGCAGAAGATACTACGCAACTAAACCAGAAACAGTTTTACAGCGAATAGTAGAAAAAGCAGAGCAAACTAAACTTGAATTGCTAAAGGACATCGTACAATTACCTCAAAGCGGCGAACATGCTGAGATATCCGTTTTTTACGGCAAAACTGCAGTAAAAGGGCTTTTAGATGACGAGTTAGAACAAGGAAAAACAATCAACGTCATCCAATCGTCAAAAAATATCGATGCAATGGCTGGGCAATATTTACATATAACCCGGGAAAAACGATGGAGAAAAGGGATGAAAATGCGCATCATCTACCCGCGTGAAGATATCGAATATGCAAAAAAAGCTGCGAGTGTTCCAAGCACAGAGGTAAAAATCTGCGACGTAGACATAGGCCCAGTAACTGTAGACGTGTACGGCGAACACGCGGCGCTTGTTTTTGGAAACGAGCCAAAAGTAGTCAAAATAATAAGCAAAGATGTGGCACATGCACTTCACGGCTTGTTTGAAGTAATATGGAAACAATCAAACTCAATGAAAAAAAAGACGCTAAACAAAGTAAAAATTATTTAGCCACATCACCGTAATGCTCAACTGCCCACGCAACATAATCTTTGAAAGTTTTATGACCGAATAATTTCCCATGTGGCGATTTTTTCGACTGATTACTCCGCCAAGCTTGCTCATAAAGGTCTTTTAAGCTCTTTCCATGGATAACTGGAGAATCACTTATCCAACCAACTCTACGGTTCTTTTTCTTTGCCATAACCGCAATAGACCTATGAAATCTTTCGTCACTCCAATGCAATCCATCAAGCGGAACAACCCCCTGAACTGCTTCTAAATAAGCTTCCCAAGTTCCGTGGCCAAAAAAAGGCTTACCATCAACTTTTCTTTCAGAAGCAAGCGCATGCAAGGCTCGCATTTTTTTATGATTAATTGGCGCAAAAACAACCCTAGAGTCATACAAGTCTCTAAGCGTTTGCTCCCGTTCATCGTCTTTTTGTTTTGTAATTTTATCTGAGCTCCAGTGCTTTGCAGCTGTAAGTCCCGTGGCTTGGATAACGCCACCTATCAGTTCGTGCAGTTTTGCATCAGAATAAGTCAATTTATGCAAGGGCACATCAACCGCGTGGTGATTTTTCAAATACGCAGCCCAACTACCGTGGCCACAAAAAGAAACTCCACCAACTTTAGTACGGCTAATCTCAGTATAAATCGTGCCAGGTAGCCGTCCCCTAATTAAAGATTTGCTCTGCCTCCATTCGACCGGAGATAACAAATTATTTTCACGAAGACCAATTTCCACCAAATGATGAACGTCCTGCATAAAACCTACTTCCTCATCTGTGGCGGTTGTCTGTTTGGCTTGTGAAAAATCTTGTACTTATGCATGTGCGACTTAATCGCCCGCTGTACTTCGCCAAGCTTTTCAAGCAAATCGCCCGGAACTTCCTTTCCGCGATTCGTAAAAACTGCAATTTGAACCAAGAGCTGTTCAAGCATATCTTTCAAAGAATCAAGCGAAAGCAACTTTAGCCTGTGAACTTCTGCGCTGCGTTTAGTCATATTTTATTTTTCACCACATTTTACTGCGTTTACTTCTTCTTCCCATTACCATTGCTGCTAGTTTCAGCGCCATGCTCCTTCTCATAAGCCTCGATATCACGGCGGATAAGTTCGCGGACGTAGTCCTGCATGCTTGGAAACTTACGCTTACTAGTCGAGTAGTCATTCAAATTCCAGTCAGTTGGAACAGTCACTAAAAAAGATTCAGAATCAGCCATTTACTCAATTATTCACACTCGTAATTTTAGGTAATTTAGGGAAACCTTTTAAAAGCTTATCCACAAACACTACCACCAAGTCTTTATATGAATTCATATATAAACATATCGGAAAGATGATAGACAACGTTAAATGCCGTAAACGCGCGAAAAACAGCTGAAAACAACTCGAAAAATCGCAAAAAAGGGCGAAAGCTTTATATATAAATGTCTCGTGGCTATAGTTATCAAAAACATTTCAAAAAAGGAGTTGAAAAAAAATGGAAGAAATTGTAAAATCTGCATTAGGAAATTCGTCGACTTCATCACATCAACCGCAAGGTGATTTTGAAGAGATTAAAATCGTAGTCGTAGGCTGTGGAGGCGCTGGAAATAACACAGTTAACCGCTTAAAACGCCTCGGCATTAAAGGTGCTGAGTTAATCGCATGCAACACCGACAGGCAGCACTTGTCAATGATGGATGAAGGCATTTACAAAATACTTATTGGAAGGAGCATTACAAAGGGTCTAGGCGCGGGTGGTTTTCCAGAAGTTGGAGCTAAATGTGCAGAGATTGATCGTCCAGAATTAGAAAAAGCCCTTCTAGGTTCACACTTAGTTTTCATAACTGCAGGTATGGGAGGCGGAACCGGAACGGGTTCAGCACCAATAGTTGCTCAAATTGCCAAGGATCAAGGAGCAATTGTAGTTGCAATGGTCTCATACCCATTTGCACTTGAAAGGGCAAGAGTGTTCAAAGCTGATGAAGGTATCCAAAAACTCCGCGAAGTTGCTGACTCAGTTATTATCCTTGACAACAATCGCCTTGTAGAGATTGTGCCAAACCTTCCAATGAACCAAGCTTTCTTGGTTGCAGATGAAATCCTCGGCAAAGCAATTGGCGGATTAGTGTTTACAATTACCCAACCTTCGCTTGTCAACATTGACTTTGCTGACGTTAGGGCAATTATGGGCCAAGGGGACGTTGGAATGATCGCAGTTGGAAGCGGAAAAGGCTCCAACAAAGTCGAAGATGCAGTAAACGGCGTTTTGAAAAACCGCTTACTCGACGTTGATTTTGGAGGTGCTAAAGGCGCAATTATTCACATCGCTGGAGGCGCGGACTTAACACTTGGAGACGCGATTAAAGCTGGTGAAATGATCACTGAGCAAATGGATCCCAATGCGAGCGTCAAATGGGGAGCGAGATTAATTCCAGATTACGATGGCAAACTCGAAATAACCGCAATTGTAACTGGAGTGAAGTCACCACACGTCGTTGGCCACTCGGCAGCTATGGCTAAGAAGAATAAAGCCAAAGAGCCAGGATACGACATTGAAATCCTTGGATAGGAATTATATTTTTTAAATTTTATTTTTTATTTGGTTTTTTATAAAAGAAAAAAGGCAGCAACCTAGTAAACCCACCTGGTTGAACTGCGCATAGTTTTTATAGGTAATCCGACGCGCTTTGTTTTACTGCGCTGTCAACAAAAGTAGGGGCACCCTCACCAGGCGCCTAATGTGGGAAGCAACACAAAAAAATGGAGGAGAGTTTAAAAAAATGGATGGATTAATCGCAGACGCAATGAGAAACACAACCCCAAAGGTAACAAGGCAACTTGACCCCAGCAACGTTAGAATCAGCGTAGTTGGAGTAGGCGGCGCAGGGACAAATACCGTGCACCGTTTAAAGGCAATGGGCTTACAAAGTGCACAGACAATTGCAATTAACACTGATGCTAACCACTTGAAAATAATTGAAGCTGATAAGAAATACTTAATTGGCGCTAACTTAACCAAGGGAATGGGAGCTGGCGGTTTTCCAGAAGTTGGAATGAAAGCTGCTGAAAGTGCACGCGAAAAACTCACCGAACTGCTTAGCGGCAATGAATTAATTTTCATAACTGCAGGTATGGG
>JAUYPK010000144.1 GCA_030697615.1 Microcaldota archaeon
CGATACTTCTAACTCAGAAAGATTATTAACAAAAATATGAAGTGCTACGCTTCAAACTCTTCGATTGTCGCGGTGTATTGTTCATCGCCTGTGATTTTGCCTTGTGCCTTGAGTACTTCCCTTGCAAGGATCCAGAATAGAAGCGCGATTGACTTCCTGCCCTTGTTATTTGACGGGATGACGATGTCGATGCATTTCAAGGAATTGTTTGTGTCACAGATTGCAATTACTGGGACGTTGATTTCAAAAGCTTCTTTTACGGATTGCTTGTCAACAGCGGGGTCAACTACCATTACTAGTTCTGGTTCAACGAAATCATTCCTAGCTGGATTAGTGAATCTACCGGGCGTAAAACGTGAAGAGAGTGCCTTGGCGCCGGTTAGTTCGGCAAATTTTTCAATTGCTTTTTTGGCGTTTTCCTTGTTGCCAACTAAGTAAAACTTGTCAATTGGATACTTTGAAATAAAAGAAGCAGCGTGGTAAATGTGTTCGTTTGTCTTCTTTAAATCCAAAACGTGTAACCCATCTTCGCGAGCCTTGTAGATAAATTGGCGCATTGAACCGTTTTTTGTACGCGTGCCAATGTGCATGCCTGCTTCTAAGTATTTTTCTTGCGGAATTAAAAACTCTACCATTAACTAATAACACCTTAATTTCATGCTCTCGGTATTAACGTCGAGCTGTTAGTACACCTTCACTTTATAGAACAAAGGCGCCCAGCAATATTGAGGATAGATCGCATATAAAAACCGCGCTGGTGAAATTATCAATAGTATATGCAAACCCATTTTGACAGCGAAGAAAACCAGTACAAAATTGAAAGGATAGTGGAAGCTTCGCTTTTCATGGCTAACAAACCGCTTTCATTTCAACAGCTATGTGAGCTTTCAAAAACAGATGAAGATACTTTGACAAAAGCACTGGAGTCCCTAAAGCAGAAGTATGAAGAGGGTGAACGTGCAGTTGAAATCCTCGTGAACAGCGACGCTAAAACTGCGGCTATGCAAGTTAGGGTAAAGTGGCTCCCTGCAGTTGCTGCGCTTACGGAAAAAATTGAACTGGCAAAGAAGTCAACTAAATTCTTGGCGCTCATTGCAAAGAAAGGCGAGCTGTTACAAAGCGACTTGAGGAAGTACTTCAAGGGAGATATTTACGAATACGTCGGTGAACTTCGCGATAAAGGTTATCTCGACCGCGTAAAGAAAGGTCACAGCTGGATACTAAAACCAACTAAGAAGTTCCACGAGGAGTTCCAAATCACAGTTGGAGAAATGCCAGAATTGCCATTATCAGAGCAAAAACAAAACCAAGATAAAAAAGAACCAGTAGAAGAAGAAACAGTTGAAAAAGAATCTGAAGAAAAAGGAGAAGTAAATGATTGAACAAATTATAGAAGCCATTAGACAAGTTCGAACCTTACACGGCGAAGGCTTTTCTGGAAAACGTACTTTTAGAAAAGGGCCGGTTTCAGAAGTAAGAAATATTGGCAGGCAAATATGGGCGACAGTGCGAAGTCACCCAATCGTAGATCTTGTTAAATTTATACCATATCCAACTGGGTCACATCAAGTATTTATAGAAATGCACCTGCCAAAAAGTCGATTACCTTCAACCCGAAGTCCGATGGGAGTAGTTCTTTTGCAACACAAAGCGCTTAAAGATAAAATAAGAAAAGCAGGATATGAACTCGAAGAGGAAACTGGCCCAAATCCAGAACAAAAAGCGTATCACTTAATGAAAGACGGAAGATCAAAAGGCCATCTCCGGACAGAATTAGTGGGTCGTGTAGAATCAACAGTTGGAATAGTGGCCGACAACGAATTTGCAGAAGATATTGCCAGATTATTTCTAGAAGAGAAAAAAGAACTTGGTGCGAGTAAAAGAAAACGCTTAAAATAGGAGAAAAAAATAATGGTTAGAACAATCGAAGCTGCTGTTGGGGAAATAAACAAAGCGCGTTCAAGGCAAGTGAGTGGAACAACTTCGCGCGATTTTCAAAGTGGACCATTTGTGAATTTAACAACTAGAAAAACAGGAGTAGCACAAGAGATATACCTTGAATTGAGAACTCATGACTTCGTATCTGGAGTCGGATATACAACAAAACCCAAACCACTTGGAAATGCTTTAGCTCTTTTACTCCACGAGTCGCCACAAACTAGACTAGAAGGAAAATGGAAAGAAAAATTAAGAAAAGCAGGGTATGAAGTTGAAGAAGCACCCGCTACACCGGAGCATATAGCGCTCGGTGCACCAGCAGATATGATATATGGATTTCACATCCATAAAAAAAATCGTAAAGTCGGACAAATTATACTTAATCCAGAACACTACCCAGCAGGAATACTTGCAAAACCGCAGCATTTTCTACCAATTGTAAGAACTCTATTCGCCGGCAAGAGAGGCAGAAAATAATGGTTAGAACTATTGAAGCTGCGGTAAAGGAAATTAACAAACTCCGCAGTTCTTTGGCTAGAAGCAGTGTAAAACCATATTCGCGTGGTTCTTTTGTAAAAGCAACTGCACGCGTTGAAGGAAGGAAAAAACTAATTGTGGTTGAATTACGGAGGCATAAATCAGTAGCTGCGGTTGGTTTTACTTCTCACGAAGGTGGAATTAGAAACGCGTTTGTTTTAATGTTCCACGAACCGCTACAGTCACGCGTTAGACTACAACAAAATTGGCAAAGTCATTTGCAAAAAGCAGGTTATGGAGTTGCTTCAGAAATCTCTGCCGAAGACGGCTCGCCGGGGTTTAGCATTAAGTCAAAAGGGCGTAACATTGGCGCAATTGTAACGCACGAAGCTGACCCCACTTGCATTGGGGGAATAACAATTCAAGAGAAACATTTTCTACCAATTGTCAGAAGACTATTTGGAAAGCAACGAGGCAGAAAATAAATGCAACAAATACTTGAAGTGGTTGAAAAGTTGCGTAAGTTAAAAGACAGCATAGCTGGAAGAAAAAGAGGCGTAACTATTCACGATTCTGAAGGTACAATTAGAAAAATAACCGTAAATGCACGAAAGAGAGGAATTGTTGGCGCTGCGTTACTTCGACACCCGCTCGTTAGCCACGTTGGCTTGAAAATCGGCGGGTATGGC
>JAUYPK010000001.1 GCA_030697615.1 Microcaldota archaeon
CTGCAAGGACATCGGTGATTTTTTCATCGCTTATGTCGTCGGTTTTAACTCCTTCACGTCGAAGCGCTGTTAATGTTTCCAAAAGAGTAACTGCTGCTGTTGATGCGTCGCACTTAGTGGTGCGTACTATGTTTTCAAATAATTGAAACTTTGGGTGTCCTCCCATTCTGTCTGCTAGTTCGTGGTTTAAACCTATTTCCATATAGCGTTTTATTTTTTGTCCAGGTATTTCTATTTCCCGTAGAGTAGCTAAGTCACTCTGTTTTATGGTTTGTGGCAAAGCGTCTGTTTCTGGGTACATTCTTGCACTTCCAGCAAGTGGCCTCATGAACCTAGTAAGTTCCCCTTCGGCTTTTCTAGTTTCACGCGGTACCCCGTTAAATGCTTGTGAAGCGCGGTTGACAACTGCTTCAAGCGCTTTTTTGGCGGTTAATTCTGATTCAACGCAAATCACAAACGCATCTTCATCACTGCAGTTTAGAAGTTCGCGTAAATTTTTCTTTTCATCTTCGCTTATTCCAAACTTTTCAAGTGGTTCATCACTATGCATCACGCCTCTTACGCCTGTAGCTGCCTTTGCATAGTCTCCAAGTTCTTTGCCAAACCTAAACGCCGGTTGGATTTCAATTCCAAGCAAACCTGCAAAACCAGCTAGTTTAACTGCCATTACCTTAGCGCCGCCAGCTATGTTAGTTGAAATTATTTTACTGGCGGTTTTTTCAAAAACTTTTGTAACGTCAAGCACAGTTGCCGCGAGGTTTGCATTGCGTTGCTTTAGCTTATCGCGGATTTCAAGCAATTTTAGTTGCCTAGCGATTTCATTTTTGATTAAATTTTCAATTGCGCTTAAATCCTGGCACCCCTTTATCTCAATCCTATCCCCGCCTTCAATTGAAATGTTAACATCTTGCCTGATTGTCCCTAGTCCGCGTTGTACTTTGCCGCTGTTGCGCAGTATGTCTCCAAGTTCCTCCGCGACTACTTTAGCCATTTCGGGTGTAGTTATATCTGGTGCAGTTGCAATTTCAATCAACGGAATCCCTAGCCTGTCAAGCCCATATGCTGTTCGCTTTGACTCCCCGCGTTCAATTATCTTTGCGCTTTCCTCCTCGAGGCAAATGCTGAGTATTCCAATTGGTTTAGATTTAACGTGTATTTTGCCATTCACCGCTACAAGGCTAGTTCGCTGAAACCCACTTACTGTACTTCCATCTACAATTGTTTTCCTCATTACGTAAATTTCATTTGCTATTTTTGCGTTTAATGTCTTGGCAATTTCCAAAGCGGTTTTTAGTGCTTCTTGGTTAACTTGAAAAGGTGGCTCTTCATCTGCTTCAACTAAACAGCTTGTCTTCTCGCCGCACGTGTATTCGTATGTCTTGTTAGAGTTTGCTTCAAACGTTGCCGCGACGTCGGTTTTTCCAAGCTCTCCACTTGAAGCACGTAGCTTACGGTAAACTTGCATGTGTTTTTCGTTTACTTCTTTGTTAGCGTCGCAATAACATTCACAGAACAGCTTCTTTGTATCAAGCCGCTGGTGGATCTCCAAGCCACATTTCATTTTTACATTTTGAAAGTTTTGAATATTGTTATCCGCCATATCAGTCAAACTCTCCGGTTATTCGCGGATTTATTTCGCCAGCGATGTTTTCGAGCATTTTTTTCTTAACATCTTCCCTGTCAAGCTTTTGTCCAAGAAGCCAACCCAGTTTTACATATGCCGTTTCTGTAAGCATGTCACTACAATGAATAGCGCCAGCTTGTGCCAGCAAACGTAAGTTGCGGTATACGAATGCATTTGTCCTACCGTAAATGCACTGCGTTGTCACTACAACAACAACACCTTTTTTAACCGCTTTTTCAACATGCGGCAGCCACGATAACTTGCGTGCTAGGGATCCTGTCTTTGTGCCGCTTTTACCAGTTGGCACGTGTCCAAGTGCAAGCCCTTCAATTACAATTCCCTTAAACTTCTTCTGCACGTAGTAGTCAATTATGCTTGGATCACTTCCAGGATAGGATTTTACAATTGCAACTTTTGGCTCGAAATCAGTTTCATCACGTACAATGTTTTCGACGCGCGTTTTCATAAATTCATTTAACTTGTCAATTCTTCCATCTGGAAAAATCGCCGCGAGTGGCTTTTCATTGATGGCTTTAAACGCGTCGCGTCTACTAGTGTGCATTTTGCGCGATTTTGTGCCGCGAATTGCGTGGCAATAGTCATCGTTTGTAGTTGCATGCATAACCGTTGCAACTTCTGCAATGTTGGACGTAGCATAGTGTGCTCCGCATAGCAAGTTCATTGCACCATCGTAACCTGCCCTGTCAGGCGAACGCTGCGCGCCTACCAAGGCAACTGGTTTACATAGGTCTTTTAACATGAATGAAAGAGCAGCTGCTGTGAAATGCAAAGTGTCAGTGCCATGCGTTATGATAACTCCTTCTGCCCCGCCGTTTAACTCTTTTGCAACTGCCTTTGCAAGTTTTTGCCAATGTGTGTAGTTCATATCTTCACTTGCAATTGTAAAAGGCGACTGGATTGAACGTATGCTGACGTGCTTTGTTAATTCTGGTACAGTTGCAATTATTTCTTCTGGAGTGCGGCACATGAACACCCCGCCGGTTTTGTAGTCTATATGGGTTCCGATTGTTCCGCCAGTTGAAATAAGTGAAATGTTTGGCAAGCCGCTTTGTTTTTTAATCTCCATCGTGGGGATTTTGCCAATTTCAATTCTTGGCCCGATTTTTTCAATTTTATCCGCATCGCGTAGGCCAATGTTGTAACCAGTTTCCATTTTCAATACGAGGCAGTCTTGGTCGCCGGTTTCAATGCGCGGCATAAGCCAACCAGTTAAATCTTCTCCCTTCCAGTGGACGTTGACAAAGTCTCCCACTTTAACTTTTGACTTATCCAACAAACGTTTAGCTTTTCCAGAATACGGCATGCAATTAATCACTAGAAAAAACAACGAGGGGAAAGAAAAAGGTATCGCCATGCCCCTTTCTTTTAGAAAAAGAAAGTGAGCACAAACGCTTCGACGTTTGTGACTCAGTCACAAGCTTCGCTTGTGCTGAGTGCCAGGCGTGGTGCCAAAGAAAAACTAGGTTATAAATTGCCGCTTTGTTTAAAGTGTTCTTATGTCAATTTCAAAAAAAGAAGCACGCGAGCATATCCTAAATGAACAGCACAGCAACGGTGGTTCGCTGTTGCGCCAAGTTATACTCGGAGGCCAAGACGGATTGGTAAACGTGCTTGGGATAGTGCTTGGCTTGGCTGTTGGAACAGGCGACCGCGGCATCGTTATACTAGGTGGGTTAGCTGCTACTTTTGCAGAGAGCGTTTCAATGGCAGCTGTTGCTTATACGTCTGGCAAAGCGCAGCGCGACTATTACTACAAGGAACTGGAACGCGAGAAGTTCGAGGTAAAGCACTATCCTGAAGTTGAACGGGAAGAAATTCGTTTGATTTACTTAAAAAAGGGTTTTCGTGGCAAAGAGTTGAAAAAAATCGTTGATAAAATTTGCAGCAACGAAAAACGCTGGCTTGACACAATGATGACTGAAGAACTCCACTTGTCAGAAAGCAAAGACATCAACCCACTAAGCGAAGGTGCAGTAGTTGGTATCTCCGCTTTTGTTGGCTCGCTCATCCCAATGATTCCATTTTTCTTATTCGCTGTTCCATCGCAAGCAATGCTCCCGGCAATTATCATTTCCGTAATATGTTTGTTTGCAGCAGGCGCCTATAAAGGCAAAACAACACTTGGCACATGGTGGAAAACCGGGTTGGAAATGGCAGCGATCGGCATCGCTGCAGCGTTAATTGGATACGTAGTTGGAGCAATTGTCGGAAAGCCGGTTTAAAGTTATAGCAATCTCATAAAGTAATTCGACAGAATTGTATGAGATTGCTATCTAGCAAGAAGCAGCAATTTTCGGTTTATTTCTGCTTCTTGCTATAAAAGTTGATTGAATAAAATGGCTAAATTCTTAATCAAACGTTTTTTTGCTGGGAGAAAGTATCCAAGTGTAGCCGCGATAATGCGCCATGCACAAGAGATATCCGCTGAAATAACCGCTGCCACTACCCCTGAAGCTGACCAGCTATTAACTGATTTTGAAAAACAGGTAAACGAACTTGCTTTAAAGCACCTGCATGGCCAGTATGATGTAAAGCGCATTGCTGCCGAAATGCCTATGGGTGAAGCTACTGGCAAAGTATTGCTTAGCCGCATAGGGCGCGCTTTAATTAAACTCAAGGAAAGCGGTTTAATTCCGCGAACCACGCGTCAGGAAAAGCCACAATATGCAACGAAACTAAGGGAAGTTACACCTGCAGAAGTGAATGATAACATGGGGCTTGTCCATTATGTCCTTAAGGGAAATCGGTTTATTCCTGGCGACTGGCGAAAACATATTTCTTATAATCGAGCACTTGAAATTGGCAAGGAAGGGCTTGCTAGGGGAATGGAAATACGTGACCCTGACAAAGGAAATCTAAGCACAATTGCCATTCCACATATCGCCACTAGAATCGCCCGTGAAGTGAAACGCGTCAGGAAAATACGGTCACTTGACGCTAACTTGCCGGATCAAGAAAGAACTTTACACGATATAACCGGTGTGCCGGCAGTTGATCCAGTTATGTTTGAAAATAAATTGGATTTGCTTGTGAAAAGCCGATTAGCCAAGCCCCATCATATTGGCGTCTATGTTTTGCGCCAGATTTATGGCCATTCACCAAAACAAATCGCACAGCATTTTAAAGTCTCAAGACAAGCGGTTGATTATGTGTATAAATCCGCTGTAAAAATCATAAGCCGAAAACAACAAGAATAAAACTCAACGTATTATTTTTCCCATATAAGTTCCCATTCTTTTAAACCCAATTTTTTCATAATACTGCTTTGCGCCAACTCCACTGATCACGAGTAGCTTATTCGCGTCAAACTCCTCGCTTGCAATTTTCTCCGCTTCTTGCAAAAGTGCTTTGCCGAGACCATGATGCTGTACTGTTCCGCTTCCGCCAATTGGAACCTGGTCACCGTAAACGTGCAACTCACGAATCCCACAAGTGCGGCTATCTATTTCTGAAATGAACGGTTTACCTGGCTTTCTCAACCTACAAAAACCATACAGTACATCTTCAGCTTCAAAAGAAAGAAAAACCTCTTCCCCACCGCTAGCCTGGTAATTAATCCTTTTTAGCTTCGCATCTTCAATCGCAGGCACTTTTCCACTACGTGCAACTAAACCAGCTTCCCTACACCGAATACACTTACACTTAATCCCATATTCTTCGCATTTCTTTTGAACCATTTCACGCAAGTTACTGTTCTTCACACCAGCCGCAACCAACGTAGTCGGAATATCCCGATCAACCCTCATAACCCGACACCAAGGCGGAATAAATTCTTTACACCTAGCAATTACATCAGCCGCTGTTTCAGAATTATACGGTTCAAACTCTCCACGCTTCCACATTTCATACAATGGAGTGTTCGGCAAAACTAAACACGGATAAATTTTAATCATATCTGGACAAAACGCTTCATCTTCAAACAAGCGCCTAAACATAGCAACGTCTTTATTTGGATTAGAAAAAGTGCCAGGCATAAAGTGGTGGCAAACCTTCAAAAAAGAATCCTTGCACCGCTGCGTAGCGTCGATGCTTTCCTGCACCCCATGGCCACGTTCAATCTTCTTCAACACAGCTTCATCTAAGCTCTGTATTCCAAGTTCAATGCGCGTTGCGCCAAGCGAGAGAAACCACTTGACGTCATCTTCGCTGCACCAATCTGGCCGAGTTTCAAAAGTAAGCCCAATTACGCGGTGCTTTGCCGTTTCGTTTATTTTTTGGCTTTCTTCAATTGTTTTTGCAACGCTTCCATTAAAACCATCAAACGCACCTTTTACAAATTCATGCTGATAATCGCGTGGAAAAGCGTTGAACGTAGCGCCCATTACAATCACATCGCACTTCTCCGGATAATGCCCAATTGCCTCAAGTTGGGTTAAACGATTCTGCACTTGCCTATAAGCGTCGTAATTATTCTGCTTCGCGCGTTGTGCCGCTGGCTCAAAGCCAGTGTAGCTCTTCGGCGAAGTAACTCCGCCAGGACAGTAAACGCATTTACCGGGACAGCCAGCTGGTTTAGTCATAATCGCAATTACACTAACGCCAGAAAGCGAACGCACGTGGCGAATCTTTAAAAGTTTTTCCAATTCTTTTCGCTTTGCGCCACTAGCTTCCAATAACTCCGCATTTGAAATAACGTCCGCCAACCCAAACCGCTTACCAACCAGCTTCTTAATTGCAATTAACTCATCCGCTGTTGAAGGTTTTTGCCGTTCAATCTCGTCTAAAATGAGTTGAACTGGAGTTTGAATAGTATTTTGTGCTGGCGCTGGCATTTTGTAATCAACTTGAGAATAATGAATTAAGAGGAAATTACTTGAATAAAAGGTTAGCAACTAGTCCAATTATTGCATATACTTGTTGTTCGACGCTTGGAAACAATGGTAAGCCAAGTGAAGTGGACTTAGCGTCTTGCAAGAGTGTGCTTTCCGTTATTACTTTTGCGTTTGCAGTTTTGGTTATGTCCCTACTTGAAACTGACGTTACGTTGATTTGAAACGGCACTTCTTTTTGTATGTTTCCAACCACTTCAAAGAAAACCACTTGTTCACTTCCATGCGGTAAGAAAAACGTCTTGGTAAACTGCCAGTCGTACGGCAACCCACTTGCCTTAATTGTAAACGTGTCGCTTGCTACGCTTTTACTCTTTGCGACCAGTGCAAACACCGCAGGCTGGCCAACTCCAGCTGTTACCGTTGGCTGGCTAAGCGAAACGTCTAACACATCTGGGTCAACAGTCACTTTAAACTTGGCAATTTCTGGTTCAGTACCTTCATACTCATCAGTAAAGCCAACTGAAAATAGGTAGTCACCTTTAAGTGCATTTGGGCTAACAGTTGCAAATACTGTAAGTGGGCTTTCGTATCTTAAACTATCTCTTGATTCCCAGCCCGGCGGGAGGGTGGATTGAATAACACTAGCTTGGTCCCAAAACGCGTTGTGTCCAGTTGTCGGGTTAATAGCTGCTGGCAAGCCAGTATCGCGCGAAAATTGTAGCTCGAGAGTTTGACCGGGTCCCACTGTACCTAAGTGAAGTGGCTCTTCTCCAGCAACTGCATTTAACGGCTCAAGCAACGAAATACCTGTAACTAATGTTAACATGAGCGAAAATGCAACTATTGACATTACTATTTTTGCCATAGCTAATCTGTACACTACTCGACATTATAATTATAGGTGGTGAGATGCCCGCGTTGCTTTGCTATGGCACTAAAACCCAGATTAGCTTCTAAAAGTAAAACGACCAAAAACGCTGCTAAATGTTAAAAACCAAAAGCTTTATATACGCTTGCCCGTGTAATATTATTCCCTACACGTATTCTACGAAGCAGAGTGGTGCTAGAGAGAAGCTGGCTTTTCGAATTTATCAAAAGGATTGCCTCCTTGGGGTTATATGCCTTTCCTTCTCTCACCACTGTCTCATTAACATTAGTTTACTTTTTATGCCGTAAGCTAGTGGCGTAAATAGTGTTAGTTTTATTTTCGAATTTTTCAGGTCCGCGGTTTTTTAAAAACAAGTTCAAAAAAAAAAACAGAACTCACTTCATCCCCAAAAGTTATTTATTATTGCTATTGAAGCGCATTGGGATTACTGAAGTGCCGAAGTTCATGTGGAGCCAGCTAAGAATAAGTGAAAACATTTTTGCAAATGAATTAAGCTCCATGGGTACAGATAAAATACTCGCTGAAT
>JAUYPK010000008.1 GCA_030697615.1 Microcaldota archaeon
TGTTGACCGCGACAGTACAATTGTTGCTGAGGAGTTTGACGAGCGCGACGAAGCAATTATTAGGAGTATTGAAAAGGTTATCAAGACGTGCCACAAGTTTGGCGTTAAGGTTTCAATTTGTGGTCAAGCGCCTTCGGTATATCCGGAGTTTACCGAGAAACTAGTTGAATTTGGCATCGACTCAATTTCGATTAATCCAGACGTGATTGAAAAAACGCGCAGGATAGTTGCGAGTAGTGAACAGAGGCAACTTTTAAGAAAATAGGGGGTTATTTTTTCTTTATGCGTTCAACTGTGCTTTCTTCAGCAGAATACGTGGCTGAAGCAGCAAAAGCTAAGCGACTATTTGGAAACCGTGTTACTAGGTTTGGCGTTCCAGTTGTTGAACGTAACAGGCAACTTGTCCAAACGCTTTACAGGTTTTCACATGAGTTACCTCGCGAAATAACCTTTGCTGCAACTTATTATCAACTTCCACCTGAACATCTAGCTAAATTGCCAAAAGGGGTGAAGCGACTCGTTCAACAAGCAAACGGGTTATCCTTACTTTCAAGAGAACAACCTGAACTTTATCTAAACGCGCTTACAAATGGAAAATTTAAACCAGCGGCTTTTCTTATAAACGCTGCTTCGGCAATACACGCGTTAAGTGATGAAAAAACACCGCTGGATGAGAAACGGCGGATTGGTCAACTTGTACTTGACTTACATGCGCCGCTTATGGGAACGTTAGGTTTGCACTGGGTTCAACATGAAATCGGCAACTTAGGTGTGAAGTACGGTTACCCTGAAGAATATGCTTTGTTAGTTAAAAAATTGAAACATGCAGAGGGGCAATTTGAAAAACATGTTTTGCCACCTATGCGAGAAGGAATAAGGGAAGCTGCAGAGGAACTCGGGGTTCACTATGAATTTACTCATAGAGTTAAACAACCGTACAGCGCTTATGCCAAACGCGCTTTCAAGCGAGCTAAGCGGCAGTTAAAAGGAAAAGACTCTGACCTTCCAGATAAAGTTGCAATGCGCGTAGTGCTACATGGGTCTGAAAAGAATTGTTATGACTTGCTAGAAAAACTCAAGCGCCATGAAGATTTCAAAGTGAGGTTAGATGATGATTACATTGCGAATCCAAAACCTAATGGATACAAGTCACTTCACGTATCTGTGCGTAGGAACGGGTCGCCTTGGTTTGAATTGCAAATAAGGACGCATGAAATGCACGCTAAAGCTGAATCTAGCGATCCTGGTCAAATCCATTGGCTGCATAAATTACGATATTTTCCAAGCCCCGCAGTTGATGCAATCAGAGAAGTTGCGCGGCATTCCAATGCACTGCTAGGCGAAAACGGAGGCGGCCAATAAAATGATTGTACTTGGCTTCACTGGGACATTTGCAGCTGGAAAAGACACCGCTATTGCAATCATCAGCCGCAAGTTTGGCGCAAAGGCAATGGAGGTCAGCACTTCTAACTTAGTTCGCGAAGAAACCACCAAGCGGGGACTTTCACTGGAGCGAGAAAACCTCCGTCAAGTTGCCAATGATATGCGCCTAAGTTTTGGCGCAGACATATTTGGCAAAATGACGATTCAGCGGATAAAACAACGCGGCGAAAAAAAAGTTTTCCTCGTCAGCGGCATCAGGAGTGTGGGTGAAGTTGAGAGTCTCAAAAAAGAATTTGGAACCAATTTTTGTTTAATTGCAGTTGACGCACCGCTTGAAACCCGCTATCAGCGAATCAAGGCAAGGGCACGCGCAGGCGAACACGTCATGACGCTTGATGAGTTTAAAGCCAGCGAAGAAATGGAGAAAAACGGTGAAGTGCACAGCCAAAACATTGCCAGCGTAATGAAAATGGCAGACTACACAATACAAAACAGCGGCTCCTCCAAACAGCTAGAAGAAAAAGTGGAAAAAATACTGGAAAAAGTGATGAAGTGAACCATTATGGCTTTTGAAGGTAATCGGAAGATTAGGTTGGTTTTTAATTTTGGCGGGCATAATTCTGCAGCTGATGCTAGGGCGGTTGCGCCGGTTTTGAAGCGTTTTAAACCTCATGTTGTTTGCATAGAGGCTGCAGAGGGAAGTGACCGCGTTGCAAGGGCACTGGAAGTTAAGTATCTTCGAGGAGAGCCTATGGGTGACGATTCCTTTAACCTTGCGTTAATCAAAACACTGCGAAAACAGGGGGTTCAAAGAATACACCTTTTGGAGAGATTCAGCGACCGCGCTGCTGAAAAGTACGGCAAGCGAATGGAAGAAGCTAAGGAAGTTCAAGCCAGTGCTTATGACGCTTTTGGCAATGGAAATCCAGATAAAGCAATTATGTTGCATATCCGGGCAATTAAACTCTACTCTGAAGCTATTAACGATCGTGAAACTGCAATAAAACTAGGGCTTGGAAATCTCCACCAGGTGCTTTCAAGGAAGTATCCCGAACTCGCAAGCGAAGGGGAAATTAGAGTTGTTGTAAATTACGGCGCTGGCCACACGCCTATTTATCGCTCAGCAAAACAAATGGGGTTCAAAGAAGTAACCCGCGCTATCTCATTGCCCCACTATTATCCGCTTAGTGGTGCCCAGATGCGCATAAGTAGCTTTGGAATTCAAGGTAAACTTACTGCTGATGACGTAGCTAGGGGGATGTTAGCTTCAGTTATAGCAAAGGCAGCCGATCGAGCTGGAGCCAGTATTTCACATGCAAATGCCTTTGGAAACCTGGCAGTGAAAAACGTCACTTTGAAACAATTTCGACGTATGTCAAGCGAAGTTGCCAGTACTGGAAATTTTGGAAGAATGTTGAAAAAAGAGGGGATTCCAATTCCGCGTTCAGCGCGGCAAGTGCGGAAGTTCCTGCAAAGCAAAAGAATTCCAGTTGAACCAACTTGGCTACAAACTACATTAACCACGCTTAGGCAAAAGCTCAGGAGCTAGTCCTTCACAATCGTCCCTTTGAACTGTGGGCTACAGTAAACATTATAAAGAAAGGGAAGGTAAATTACTTTGGAATAAAGTTATGGAAATGGTTACTATACCAAAACGTGAATACATTGCACTTAAGAAGCTGGAAGTGCTAGACTTCGATTTAATGAGGCAATTTTCTGAAAGCCTCGAAGATTTGAAGCACGGCCGGTTTAAGCGACTTGCCTAGAAACTTCTTCTGCTATTCTTTTGTATTCTAGTAAGTATTCTTTTATGTGACTTATTGTCACTTGCTGGTCTTTTTTACCACTTGTAGCTACTAACATAACTAGTTGTAAATCTTCGTATACTAAGAAGTAAATCCGTTTTTCTCTTATTTTCTTTTCGCGTAGAAACGGATAACCTAGTGGCTTGCCAGCCAAAGGGTTTTCTGCCAGTTTTTTTGCCATTTTCTCAGCTACTTCTCGCTCAGCTTTAGGCCACTTTTCAAGCTCTTTCAAATAAGTTTCAGTTCCAATAACTTTGAACAAGTTTTAACCCTCCTAGTCATAGTTGAATAACTGATTAATCTTTCACAACCGTTCCTTTGAAAGTTTTTCCTTCCAATGCGCTTTGTACTTCGCGTAGGTTCTTTCCATCTACGAATCTTAGTTCAACGTTGCTGCGCTGTGCGAGGCGGCATGCTACGAGGTCGAATGGAAAGTTTGTCCTTGCCATGCGTTTATCGCCGCCAACTGCAAGTTGCGTTAACTCTTCGTGGGTTACTTTTTCTAGTTTCTTTGCGGTTTTGTCAGTTTTCGGGTCTCCTGAGTAAAGGTAGTCAATTGCGCTTAAGTTAGCGACAACGTTTGCACCTACTTTTTCAGCAAGTAGCATTGACACTGCGTCAGTTGTAATTCCTTCAAGCAAACCGCCAAGTACTGGCAGTTTACCGCGTTTCATTGCATCTTCAGCTTCTTGCAAGTTCTGGCAGTAAACTGCGGTTTCTCCAAGTGACAGCGCAACGATACGGCTGTTCATGCGCGTTACGCGGATTGCTAGTGTGTCGCATTCAAATTCACTTGCGCCGAACTCCCTTCCTGCTGTAACGTATTTACTTGCAGTGCGGCCACCGCCTACGATTACAGCGGTTCCTTCTTTTGCATGTGCTTTTAACAACGTGGCACTGAGGTCTTTTAGGTATTTTAGGTTAAAGTCTGAATTGTCTCCAAATAGCAGCGACCCACCAAGTGAAATTACGATCATTTTATTCCATCCCCCTCTTTTTTTCTTTTATATTATGTTTTTTTAGTTTGATTTTCTTTTATTGCTTTTTACTTTTCTCCTATTTTCTTTGCAATGCCTTTGCCTGCGTCAACTTCTATTAGGTCACCATCTTTGAAAACCTTTGTGGCGTGCTTTGTTCCCACTATGCACGGTATGTTCAGCTCTCTGCTTACAATTGCTGCATGGGAAGTAACGCCGCCTTCGTCGGTTATTATCGCAGCCGCTTTTTTCATTGCTGGCACCATTTCTGGTCGGGTCATGCTGGTAATGAGAATGTCTCCTTCTTGCATGTTGGCCATGTCGTGAGTTTTGAGAATTATTTTTCCCCTACCGGTTGCTTTGCCTTGCGAAGCGCAGCTTCCAGTTATTTCTGCACGAG
This sequence comes from Microcaldota archaeon, assembly GCA_030697615.1. Lineage (GTDB taxonomy): Archaea > Micrarchaeota > Micrarchaeia > Norongarragalinales > UBA8480 > JAHFHC01. The sequence goes on from JAUYPK010000008.1 coordinate 4,566, forward strand.
CGTTTGCAGTTTGGCCAAATAATTTATTGTAAGCTGTCTGTGTTTCTTCGCCTTCAAGTATTTCATATCCTTCTCGCGTATGTATAATTAAGCAATTTTTGCGCCGTGCTACTAAACTTTTTAAGTCGGCTTCGCCAGTTTTCACTATTTCTTTAAGCTCAGGAAGAACGGTGTATTCGAGCAATGCTGGGCTTATTCCAGTTCTGCGGCTGGCGTCTTCAATAAACTTTCTCTGGTAGTGGTTTGCGATCAACACGTTTTTCTTTCTTTCATCTTGCATGTATGTAAATATCTCAGAAATTTTAATGAGGTCAAGCAAATCTTGAGGTACTTGTAGTTCCTTTATGAGGTTTGCCTTTATTTTTTTAGATTTTTCTAGTTGTTGTCCTATTTCTTTTTTAGATTCTTCTCCATTCACTCCTGCTTTGTGTAATGTGCATAGTTCATTTAAGAAGTGTATTTTATCAAGCCGTTTAATTTTTGCGTAATTATTTTGCACCCAATAAAATTCATCCGAATGCTTTTCAAGCGTTTTTTCAATTTCGGGCATTTCATCTAAGTGCATTGACGCATAGTCAAATCCTTGTGAAATTATTGCTAGATAGTTTTTGTTAGCCTGCACTTTTGCCAGAAGTGCCAGTAAGTTTTTCTTTTCTTCATTTATAAAAGAGGGAAGAACTGGCGCTAGTAATTTGGCATAGAGTTCGTTGAATTGATTAGTTTTGCCTTTGCTTTGAATAAATTTTTTGAATGCTGGTTCGAGAAAGTTCTGTGCGTGCATACTAAATGGGTCTTGTACTCCAACTGCTATGCCGTATTGCATTATGTAAGTGTCAAAGAATTCTTGATAAAGTGCATTAAACTCTTCATTGGAAAGTTTGGAAAGATTTGTTTTATCAACTTCATTTATTTTTTCTCGATGTTTTTTTACAAGTGCTTGCCATGTTTTAAGCATTTTTTCTAAAAATTGCTCATCCTTTGCGACTTTGGCGATTAGATCCTTGCGAAGACGCACCATGTCGTCATCATTCCAGAACCAATTGCCATAATCGTCTTTTAAAAAAATCATTAAGATGTGGTGCCAATCTCCGTAAGTTTCTTTCATTGGTTTAAATGGTACGCAAGTTACGGGGTACATGTAATGAAGCACGCCGTGGAAACCTTTATTCGTCCAAGTGCTCTTGTCAAGGGCGTATTTCCTTATAATCTCATCAGCATTCATTTGTTTTTCACTTTCTTTTTTTCGTCTTTTTCTTTGTTTTAGTTAGTCTAGTTATGGTTGTGTGTTTAGTTTTTTTTACCGCGTAGTACGCGTTCATCAATGCTAATAGTGTGGTTAGTAGGTTAAGGATTGCGAATATCAAGTCTCCTAGTAAATACGCGTAGGTCATTAAAGCCGCTGAACCTACTGCGTATACGATGCTGAACTTAAGTTCAATTGGCGACTTTTTTTCGCGTATTGTTTTTAGCGTTTCGGGGATCCAGGCGAATAGCAGGAGCACTAACCCAGCTAAGCCTATGTAGTAAGGTTCAATCATTTTTCTCTTCTAACCTACAAGCTTTTCAACCTCGGCTTTTATATAAATATAGCTTAGAACTTATTTGAGAGTGTGAAAATTGAAATGAAACAAACTAAAATTACTAAGGTACTTGGCAAAGTTGTTGGACAACTTGCGCTTAAGTTAGACGAAAAGGAAAAAGGCCAGGACAAAGTGTTGTCGTTTTCCCGCGAGTTCATCAGAGACTGCGCAAAAGCAATCCGCCACTTGCATACCGGTGACAACGCTGAGGCTAAGGAGTTAATGGTGGTTTTGAAGAAAAAACTAGTTGAGTTGAAAAAAGTCGGCGAGTTGTTCCCGAACATCATTGATACGCCGTTGCAAGAATATGCTGAGATAATGATTTTCTCCGCAGTTGCGGATAAGAAGGAAATTCCAACTCCGGAGGATCTTGACATTCCGGTTTCGCCTTACTTGGCTGGGTTTCTCGACGCATCAGGCGAAATTCGCCGTGCGCTTCAACTTGCTTTGAAAGAAGGGCAGAATGAAGATGCGGAGTATTACTTCCAGTGTATGAATGACATTTACAATGAAATGATGCTGTTGAAATATTCAGCGTCGCTTGTTGGAAACCTGAAGCGCAAGCAAGACGTGTTGCGCGGGCAGTTGGAAAACGCAAGGAGCGAAATGCTACGCGCGCGGTAAAGGAAAAATATTAATGGAATTTTTGTGTTGGTAGAACTAAAACATGTTGGACATTAAACTCATTAGAAAAAATCCCGAAGTAGTGCAAGCGGACTTGGAAAAGCGGGGAGACAAGGAAAAGCAGCTTTGGCTTAGTGACCTCATAGCAAAGGACAAAGAATATCGTCAATTGTTACTTGAAGTTGAACAATTACGTAGCCGCCGCAACAAGGTTTCGTTGGAAATTGGCGAAGCGAAGAAAAGTGGCAAAGACGCAGCGCCATTGTTTAAGGAAGCAAAAGACATTCCGTCTCAAATTAAAGTCGCTGAAGAGAAAATGGCCTCTAGCAAGGAAAAAGTTGACTTCTACTTAATGCGTTTGCCCAACATCTTGCACGAAAGTGTTCCAGTTGGCGAAGGTGAAGATGACAACGCGGTTGTTCGTGAAGTTGGAACAAAATTAAAACTAAACAACTTACGTGACCACGTTGACCTTTTGGCAATGCATGGGCAAGACCTCGAGCGCGCAGCAAACATTTCAGGCGCGCGTTTCTACTTTTTGAAAGGCGATTTTGTTCTGCTTGACATGGCGTTGCAAAGATTGGCAATGGACTTGCTTGTAAAGAAAGGTTTTACTCCAGTTTTGCCGCCGTTTTTAATGCGCCGCAAACCTTACGAAGGCGTAACTGACCTTGCTGATTTTGAACAAGTCATGTACAAAGTCGACGGAGAAGATTTATACCTCACAGCTACAAGTGAACATCCGCTTACTGCTATGCACGGTGGTGAGATTTTTGAACAAGAGCAGTTGCCGTTGAAATACGCTGGCGTTAGTACTTGTTTCCGCAAAGAAGCAGGGGCGCATGGAAAAGACACAAAGGGTATTTTCCGCGTTCACCAGTTTAACAAAGTTGAACAAGTTGTTTTTGCAACGCCGGAAACTTCGTGGGAAATACACGAGGAACTCTTGAAAAACTGCGAGTCATTTTTCAAGCTTCTAAAAATTCCATATCGCGTTGTGAACATCTGTACGGGAGATATTGGCACAGTTGCTAGTAAGAAGTACGACGTGGAAGCTTGGATGCCTTCGCAAGAAGCTTATCGCGAAGTTGCTTCGTGTTCTAATTGCACTTCTTACCAGGCTAACCGTCTTGGCATTCGCTATAGGTTGAAAAAAGGCGGGGAAGAAAAAGAGCCAGTGCATACGTTGAACAGCACAATGGTCGCCACAACAAGGGCAATTGTTGCAATGCTTGAGAACTTCCAGAAGCCGGACGGCGCGATCAAAATCCCAGCTGCGTTGCAGAAGTACATGAACAATAAAAAAGAGCTTGTGCCTACTAATGTTAGAAGCTGACGCAGCAACAAGAGAATGCGCAATAGTTATTTGCGTGTTATTTAGTGATTAATAAAACATGTCTACAGAATCTAAGGAGTTATTCGAGTTCAAGAAACGTATAGCGGAGCTGCGCGAACACCAAGGCCGCGGCACTGAATTGATTTCGGTTTACATTACGCCTGGTTATCCAATTTCTGACATCGTGGGAAAGCTTCGCGATGAATACGGCCAAGCGGCTAATATTAAAAGTAAATCAACTCAGAAAAATGTTCAAGCTGCGTTGGAAAAAATAATGGCGTTTTTAAAAACTTTCAAGAAAACTCCAGAACGCGGAGTTGCGATTTTTGCAGGTAACGTTTCGCAATACGAAGGCCAAGTTGACGTACAGCTATTTTCTGTTGAAGCTCCGTATCCGCTTGCAACGCAGTTCTACCGCTGCGAGTCGAAATTTGTACTTGAGCCGCTTGAAGATATGTTGGAACACACTGGCACTTATGGATTGGTTGTGCTTGATGGTAAAGATGCTACGATTGCAGTGTTGAAGGGAAAAGCGGTGAAGGTGTTGCGTCACTTGCACAGTACCGCTCATCAGAAGACGCATAAAGGCGGTCAGTCGGCTGCACGTTTTAGCCGGATTAGGGAAGAAACTATTGAAAAATATTACCAGCGTGTTGGAGAAGCGATGGATGTTTTCATGGAGATGAAAAACTTACAAGGGGTTATTGTTGGTGGACCTGGGCCGGTTAAAGAAGATTTTGTTAAACTTAAGTTTTACAACTACCAGTTGAAAATTCTCGGGGTTGTTGACACGGGCTATGCCGATGAGCAAGGTTTGAAGGAACTCATGGAAAAGTCTGAAGATGTGTTGAAAGAGCAGGAAGCGGTTAAAGAGAAGAAGTTAGTTGGCGATTTCATTGCACAAGTTGCAAAGGATGGCTTAGCGGTTTACGGTTTGGAGAAAACACAGCAAGCGGTTGACAGTAAACGTGCTGGCAAGTTGCTTATAACTGAAGGTATGGAAATTTACGAGTGTGAGTACAAGTGCGGTAATTGTGGCAAGGTTGTTTCTAAATCCAGCGAGGAGAAACGCGAAACAGAGCCATGTGAATGCGGGGCACATCGTAAAGTTGGCTTTTGCAAGTTGCGTGCAACTGATTTAATCGAAGCAGCTGAACTGCAAGGCACAGTTGTTGAATATATCTCTGAAGAAACCGACGAAGGCAGGCAATTTCACGCTTCGTTCAAAGGAGTAGGCGCGTTTTTAAGGTACTAGAAATAATTTTAATTTTTGGTGTGAGTTTATGCGTTTCTTTTTAATTCACGGCACTGGCGGCGGACCTGAAGAATGTTGGTACCCTTGGATAAACGAAATTCTTGAAGGGAAAGGCCACGAAGTTATTACGCCGCAGTTTCCAACTCCTTTTAACCAAAACTTACAAACCTGGATGAAAGTTTTCCAGCCGCATTTCAAAGATTTCAACAGCGACGCAGTGTTGATTGGCAGGAGTATCGGCGTGCCTTTTGTTCTCCGCTTGTTGGAGAAGTCGCCTGTGAAGATAAAAGCGGCTTTTTTAGTTGCTGGCTTCTACGAAGATTTAGGCTTGCCGCAGTTTGTTGACGTTGTGAACAGTTTTATCGAAGCGCCTTTCAACTGGGAAAAAATAAAACGTAACTCAGAAAAGTTTTTTGTTTACAACAGCGACAACGACCCAATTGTGCCGCTTGAAAATGGAAGGGAGTTAGCGGAGAAACTTGGAGTGCCGCTAAAAGTTGTCCACGGTGCAGAGCACATTTGGTTCGACGAGTTTCCAGAAATTCTGCCGGATGTTGAAAAGCTTTAAGTGTTTAGCTTTGTTTTTGTTGCCTTTCTGCGTGTCTTTGGATTATTTTCAGGTAAGTTTGAATTGGGTATTTCTTGCCGTTTTTCAACCCTATTTTTTTAAGTTGTCTGCGTAGCAGTGGAGAAACGCTTCCTTCCCAAGCTATAGTATATGCGGGGTTGTTGCGGCGTAGATACTCTGCAATTCCCTGGTGTACTTTTGTCCCAATTCCATTTCGTGCAGCGCGGTGATTTGTAGATCCTTTTCCAAATGGGTAAAATCCAAACAGTGAAACGTGCTTGTCATTGTGGTGAATCATGCCACCAGCTGTACTGACTCTCTTTTTCCATCCATTTTCACTCATGGTTTGGTCAAAAAGTTTTGCTTGAGTTGGAGAAAGCGGTATGAAGATGTGGTTTGCTTTTACAACTGGTATTTTTCGTTGCCTGTTGGAAGTTCCAATTTTAAACCTAAATCTAAGGCTTTCAAATTCTGGAAGTTCAGAACCGCATTTCCTTTCTACATTTCCAACTAAGCCATTTTGTGACATGAGAAAATTAGTCAATTTTCTTTATTATTCCGTTTGTTGCATCAACGCTTACTTTGTCTCCATCTCTAAATGCTTTTGTCGCTATTTTTGTGCCAATGACACACGGGATTCCCAATTCCCTGCTTACAATTGCAGCGTGCGAAGTGATCCCGCCTTGGTCGGTAATTATTGCAGCGGCTTTTTTCATTGCGGGAACTAGGTTTGGTTCAGTTGCATGTGAAACCAGTATGTCGCCTTGTTTCATCTTCGCCATGTCTGTTTGAGTATTGATTATTCGTATAATTCCGGTTGCTTTGCCTGGACAAGCGCAGTGCCCTTGCAACTCGTTTACTTCCTTCTTTTCTCCTTCTATTTGCTTGAGGAATTCAGCTGCTTCTTTGCTTCCATGCATTGTTATTTCCTTTGCATTGACTAGAAGGTAGCAAAGCTTTTTGCGCTGTGTGAGTGTACTTTCGTCAACTTTGCCTTCCAGCAGGGTAGAAGGCATTTCGACTGGCGTAATGTACATGCTTTGTTTGTAAGTTATGTTTAAACGCTTGGCAATTTCTTTCATCAACTTATCTAAATCGTAATATAACTTGAGTACGACGTCCTTACGCTCGTTTTTAATAACTGTAAACCGACGCGCAACTTTAAACCACGCGCTGTATTTCTCGTCCATTGAAAGTTTCTCTTCGTATGGCTTTTGTTTTTGAAGTAATTTGCTACGAGTTGCTTCAAGTTCGCTGAGCTTCTGTTCAGCAGTTACGTTTTGCTTTAATTCGCTTTTTAACAATTCCGTAAAGTAATCCTGTGTCCATGTTATTGGTCCTTCATAGCCGCGTGAAAGCCACCCGTATTTCTCAGCGTGTGCTTTGATTCTTTGATGTAGCGGTTTGTTTTCCGTACACTTGCCTTCTTCCAGTGCTTTTTTCCACTCATTATTTTTTTCCACGTCAGCAAGCAGTTTCAAAAAGCCTTCTTCCTGTTTTTGCTGCAGCGTTTTTTCAGGTACGGTTGTCAACGCTGCAAATATTTCTCCAGTCTGTTCGCTTGCAAGTCCAACTTCCATTTTTCGCTTTTCAACATAGTCTGACAGCATCTGTGAAAACATGTTGTGCCCCATGTCCATTGTCGATGGCACTAAACCTACAGAGTAAAGCGCTTCAATGTGCTGATTTGCTTCGTTGTAAATTTCAAGTAATTCAGCGTTGGTTTTTTTGGAAAGATCCGGCTTGATTATTTTCTCCTGTGCAAATGAAGCTGCGCTTTGCATTGCGGCATAAGTATCCTTAACCACTAGCTCAACCCACTTTGGATCCAGCGATTTTTGAATGGCTACTTTGCCTAGTTCAAGCGACTCTTTCTCGTGGTAGCAGTGGAGAATAGACCCGTTTTCTGACAAGGTGATTCCTTCGCTGAACGCTTTCCCTAGATATTTTGCAATGCCGTTGACCCAGCCGCGCCAAGCGTATGGCCACGGAAAAATACTGCTAACCGCTATTTCTTCAACTACAGTCCATTTCATTTTCTTTTTCATCTTTAATTGCACCGTAAAACCATTTCTACCTATGCACGGCATAAGCCGTGTGCATTTTTAGCTAAATTTAACCATCTTTGTCAATCTCTTCAACTAGCGATGGAATAATTGCTTTTTCCGCTCGCCGTAATTTGTCTTGGAGCGTTGTGCGCGGCTCGTTGATTTTATCCGCTAGTTCTTCCACGCTTATTTTTCTTGGAATGTCGTAATACCCTTCGCTACAAGCCTTTCTCAACACTTTGAGTTGTTTCGTTGTCAAATCGGCATGTGCAAGTGAGAAGAAGTTGCTAATTGGCTTGTTTTTCAACTCAAGTAGTTCAATTGTAGCGGTTTTCTTGCCAAGTTTGTTCACCCTCTTGAACAAAGCGTGGATGTACTTCTTTTCCCAGCTTGCCACTTCCCAATATTCAAACCCGTTCTTTACTATGATGGGTTTTAGGAAGAACACTGTTCCATCTGAGAATAGAGTGTGGAACGAGCTGCTTACTTCGTTTGAAAACAAGACGGTGTTGCCTTCGATCCATTTTATTTCAATCCACTTTTCGTGCTTCATTTTTTCAATTAAATACGCTGCTTCGTTGCCTGAAATCAGCGCAATGCGGTTCACGTAGAGCTTCTTACCCTTGTAAAAAGAATTTAAGAAGTAGCCGTAGTACTGCACGTCTTTGCCACTGGTGAACACAGCTGCTGATTGCTTGTGCCTAACTTTGAACCTAGCTATCCACATATCACTTCTTATTTCTGTTCACAGCTAATTAAATCCTCTGATTTTATCTTATGTCATTTTCCTTTCAGCCTGAAGAGTTTATCGTAGAGGAGATTTGTCTAGATGGATCTGTGCTTGAAGCTGGAAAAAAAGTTGAAAAACCAAATCTCGAAGGCGGTAAGTTTTGTCACTTTGTTCTAGAGAAGCGCCTCTGGAACACAGCGCAGGCTTTGAACGCAATTGCTTCTCGCCTCCACCTTGGCAGAACTAGATTCAATGCAGCTGGTACAAAGGACCGCAACGCGATTACTGTGCAGCTGGTAAGTGTGTTTGCTGGTAAACCCGAACATCTTCTATCTGCTAAAGTTAAGGACATCACTATAAACGGCGCTTGGTTAGCGGATAAGAAGCTTGACTTAGGTGACTTGCTTGGAAATCGCTTTACACTTACTTTAAACGAAGCAAATTGCGGCAAAAAACTAACTAGTGAAGAAGTTGTGCAAAACGCCGCGAAAAACGGAGGAGCGTTTCCAAACTTATTCGGTTCTCAGCGGTTTGGTTCGCTTCGCATGAATTCCCATTTGGTTGGTAAGCTTTTATTGCAGGAAAACTGGCGCGACGCTGCTTTGAACTTCTTAACGTATACTGATGAAATGGAACGGAACAAAGAAGCAGTTGAAGCGAGGAAGAAACTAGCAAGTGAATTAGATTTCAAAGCTGCGTTGAACTATTATCCGGGTCACTTGAAGTTTGAACGTACGCTTATTGGCCACTTGGCGAATAGCAACAATGACTTTGTTGGCGCGTTGCGTAAATTGCCGCGTCACACGCTTCTACTTTTCCTCCACGCTTATCAGAGCTTTTTGTTTAATAAGTTGCTGGAAAAGAAATTAGCAGGTGGAAGATTGTTTGAGGTTGAGAAAGGCGATTCTTACTGCTCAGCAGAACCAACGTTCGGCTTTCCTGATGACGCCACGATTAAAATAGCAGATAAGAATTTGACCGAAGACGCGATGGAAGGAAAGATATTTCCGCTTGCGAATTTAGTTGGCCGTGACACCCAGCTAACCAGCGACGAAAAGCAGCTGTTGGAAGAGGAAGGCATTGAACAAAGCAAGTTCAACATTAAAGGTATGCCTGAACTCACCAGCAAAGGAACACAGCGGCCAGTATTCGTGCGATTCTCCAACTTTCAAGTTTTGGAAAAGGAGCCGCTGAAAGTGCAATTCTCCCTACCATCGGGAAGCTATGCGACTGTTGCGATGGAAGCTTTACTGAATTGATTAGTTTCACCGGCAACCACGTGTGGCTTAATGTTTATAAGACCAGTCAAATGAATATACTTTATGTATAATCGACAAAAAGTGTTGCTGTATTTGATCTTGCAGTTGAAAAAGCTAGGCAAACCTTTGTCCAAAACTTACTTAGACAAACTGTTATTTCTATTAAAAAAAGAGACGAACATAGCTGAACTTGTAAAGTTTTACAATTTTTACCCGCATAACTTTGGCCCTTTTTCAAACCAATTTTATTTTGACTTAGGTGATTTGCAAAGCCGCGCTTATTTAGATAAAGATTTGGAATTACAAAAAAGCGAAAGTGAAATTGAAGGTTTATTAAATCCGCGAGAAAAGAGTTTAGTTGAAGAAATTGCGCGTAAATACGCAGGTCATAGCACAGAAGGTATTACCGGCTATGTTTATTCTACTTATCCGGCTTATGCGGAGCGAAGTAAGCTAAAGGTTCACGTTAAGCAAAAATACGCGCCTGGCGTTTTTTCAATTGGCTACGAAAAGAAGGATATAGACTTGTTTTTAGATTTGTTAATTCAAAACCATGTCGATATTGTTGTTGATATCCGCGCTAATCCGTTTAGCATGAATTTTTCTTTTACTAAATCAAAGTTGGCTCATTACTTGGAAAAGGCCGGAATTGAATATTTGCACATTCCTGATCTTGGAATAACTGGCGAGTATAGGAAAGATTTGAAAACCGATGCTGACTATGCTGAATTGTTTGGTTTTTACACTAGGGAAATTTTACCAAAGCAATTGAATAAAGTAAGCGCAATTTTGGAACTAGGTAAATCAAAGAGGGTTGTTTTGTTATGTTTTGAGCAAGACAAAGATCATTGCCACCGTGGCGTAGTCAGTGGGGAGTTAGAAAAGCAAGGCATTTCGGTGACGCATTTATGAAGGAACGTTTGCTAGTGCTAGCTAAAGCTGCTCCAGAGGCAAGCAAGAAGTATGAGGAGCTTATTTGTGTAGCCGGAATTACTGACAAAGGCGAGTGGCGTAGAATTTACCCTATTCCGTGGGAAGTATTCCGGAAAAATAGCGATTTAAATTTTAAGAAAAAATGGTGGATTGAATACGAATTGCAGAGCGACCAGCCATCGGATCATCGGCCGGAGAGTAGAAAGATAAAATTTGAAACAATAAAGCCAGTAAGGGAAGCTAGTTTTAGGGAAATTGAAGCTATGCTTAAGTCAAGAATGCAAACTTTAGAGGGGCTAGAGGCATTAGGCATAAAGAAGCAATCACTAGGCGTTGTAGAGCCAAAAGAAGTTTTTGATTTTCTTCCGTCTGATAATGCCAATTATGAGAAGTTAGTTAGTATGGGGAAGCAGAGGACTCTTTCTGGTGGTCAAGCTATGAAGCTTAGCCCGCCTAAGTTTAAGTATCGTTATAAGTTTAAAGATGCAGAAGGGGGAAAAATTCACGAGAATCTCTGTGAGGATTGGGAAGCGGTTATGGTTTACCTTAACTGTGAAAAAATGAGGTTAGCTGGTAAATATCCCGATGAGGAAACGGTTCACGCGAAGGTTAAGGGCAAGATGCTTAGGGACATTTTCAAAAATGGACACGTATACTTTATTGTTGGTTCGCACTTTATTTTTCCAACGTTTATGATCGTTGGAGTGATTTATCCGAGGAAAGCTGATTTAGCTGGGCCTAGTGCTAAGGATATTGCTGCGATGAAACGTGAATTCGAGCCTTGGCAGCGGTTAGCGGGGGAAACGTGGCTTCGAATAGCTGAGGATGAAAAGAAGTTCCACCAAGTAGCCAAAGAGAATCAATTGACCAACTGATAAAAGACTTGATGAAAATAGTCTAGTTTCAATCGTCAAGCCGGAAGCTTACTCCATTAAGTTCGCTAACGTTATGTTTTTTTATCTGTGGGTTGATTAGCGGTAATATGACTAAAAGCAAAAACAAGTACGTGAGTTTTGTTAGCGACCAGCATTTTATTACATGCGTAAGGCACGTGTGTGCCGCATATCCGTCTA
>JAUYPK010000005.1 GCA_030697615.1 Microcaldota archaeon
TAATCGCCCGGCCGCCGATTTTGAGGATGCGGTGCACTTCTTCCAAGTGTTTGATTTTGTCTGGAATATATGGGAGGGTAACTATGCTGTAAATAAAGTTAAATGTACTTCTTCGAAATGGTAATTCGCTTCCTTCAACCTGCAATACGTTTTTTTCACTTGATGGATTTTGTCCACGGGTATAGTAATTTGTGCCGTAAAATGCCAAATGTGGGTATTGAACTCGCAGTTCTCTAAGCGTTATACCTTTTCCTGTTCCAATTTCTAATACTTTGCTGCCAGTTGGAAGAGCGTCAAGCGCTTGAAATAAGTGCCCGTTCATTTCTGAATCAGACTGTTCCGCAGTGCGCCCAGTGTGAAACTTACTTGTCGAAGTCCAAGCTTTGACTCGCCCTACATGGGCTTTATTTAATTCGGTCCGGTTCATATCACGACCCTCGGCTTGTTTGGTTCCCTTTTCTGTGGTACGAATCCGGCGAAGTACTTCGCCGCTTCGCTGTTCAACGGCGAGTAGGGGTTGGGGTTTTCAAGCATCTGTACCAACGCGTCTACTACGTTTGAGAGTGTTTGGCCTTCGCTCCACTTGTTCACCAACTGAATGCACACTGCGCCGTCTTTTTCGCGTATGTTAGGGTGAAAAATGGCAGAGTCCCAAATCACTTCAATTCCCCCAGCGTAAGGGTATTCCCGCGTTAAGTAGATTGAAACGTCGTGGGTGCTAATTGGAACAATAGAATAGTTGCCGCTGTTTCCACTTTCGTTTTTCTTATGTGCATTAGCGGTTAGTTTAAAGTGGTACTCGCTTTTGTCGCTGTTGGTTTCAAGGTTTGAAATAGATGGGTTAGTTGACAGGGTTGCGAATTCGTTTTCTAGCCGTCGACGCCAAATGCCTTCTGGTAGTTTTGGCATAATAGTTTTTAACACCCGTTGGCTGCATTGGGGGTGCGGGGGGAACGCTGGTAGCCCCCGGTGGGATCTGGCATCAAGAGCAGCGTTTCTCCTTCTGCTACGTTGGCGTCTTTTAGTGTAACTTCTGGCGATAGTAGTTTGTTGTCACTTGCTTTTGCTAAGACGAATCGGTCTTTTAATTGCAACGCGTCGACTAGGACGTCGAGTACGGCTTGCACTGTGAATTCTGGTTCTACTGCTAGTGTGATTTCTTTTCCGCTTGTTGTGTGGGAAACTTTGATGTTAAATTCGGCCATATTGATGAATCGCCTCTATTTGTTTATTACGTTAGGAAGGTTATAATTCCTTGTCACTGCGCAGTTTTTTTAATAACCACGCGGTTGTAACGTTGGTAATATGGATAATTATTCGGATTTATTGAATTTTTTGGGTAATCGCGTTACACTCCGTAAACTAGCGCAGGAAGATAGAGATCATGAAAGGAGATTACGTTTGTCGAAGGGTTTTCATTCGCCAACCGCTTTTCCAGCAGGAGTTTTTTCACATTTGGTGCTTGAAACAGCTAGGGCAACTGGGGTTAGCCGAAGAAAATCTGAACAAGTTCAAACTTATTTAAAAAGAGCTTTAACTGGAAAGACGATTTGCGTGGTTGGCACGCGTTATGGCTTGCTTAACAAAGTGTTTGAAACCTTTGGCGCAAAAACCTACGGTGTTGATATTGATCCTGATGCTACGTCTGTTGCCAAGTCGCGTAGAGTAAATATTGCAACTGAATCTGCTGAACATCTCAGTACGGTATTTCCTGGCAAAAAACCGAATTTCATTGTTTCTTTTCAATTTTTTGACCCAGCGTATTGGATTGGCAGAGAAAAAGAATTGCCGCACGTTTTGCGTGGAATTATTCAACACTCAACGCCGCAAACTATTCACTTGCACCAAACTTTTGGTCAGCCAACGAAGTTTGAACCGCTACAATTTCATTCTAGTGTGGAACATTCGGGTTCAATTGTATCGCGGCTCTATTCTCAAAAGCGGTAAAAACATACTTTTAAACCGTCAGCGCCACTTATTGTTATTATGTCAAAGCCGCGCATTGTTGATATAAAGAAGCCTGAAGTGGTCAAGAAGCCGCGCGTAGTTGGCGGCGTTGTTGAACCAAAAGAAACAGAAGAGGATTACTCGCTTATTTTAGAACATTCAGACACTGGCGACGCCAGCCAAGCGTTGCGTAAGCAGCAGCTTCGAGATATTATGCCAAACCAGCCGAAGCCAGGGCAGCCGATTCAGGCTTTAGGTGATGATGTGAGGCAGAAAATAGAAGAGGATAGGAAAAAGCGGCGTGGTTTAGCTGGCGGTGTGAAAGACTTGCTGGGGTTAAAGTAAAATTGGTGCAATGAATTTTTCATATGTTCGACGTTTATGTAAAGCAAAGCGCTGTTGAAAAAGCTGAAGAGTACTTTTTACGCTTAGCAAGCCAGCGGTTGGAAGGAATGGGGTTGTTAATTGGAGTAAATTGCGAGCACAACGGAAGCCGTTTTGTTATGGTCAATGAATTCATGACAACTGACACCACTTCTACAGCTGTTTCTGTTCGTTTTCCGCCTTCGGCGTTTGAAAAACTGTCGCAACAGTTGAAAGGTAAGCTTGGGGAATCTGTTGTTGTTGGCTGGTGCCATTCGCACCCTTCTTACGGCTGCTTTTTATCTTCAACTGATGTTTCTACGCAGCGGAAGTTTTTCAACGAGGATTTCCACGTTGCGGCGGTTTTTGACCCGTTGAGAAAAGAGGAGTTCAGTGGCAAAAGTGCGGTTATGTCGAAGCGTTTTTATCGTTTGAATGGTAATGGTTACGCAGAGGTTTCGTTTGCAGTTATAAAGTAAGCGGGGTTAGAAACTGCTTCGCAGTTTCATATCCGTACTTCGAGGATATAAAAAATGGTTGATGAGGTTAAAATTGAAATAAAACCGTCCGTTGTTCCAGCGGCAAAGCTAGTTGACAAACCCATTGAGAAAAGCGTGGAAAAGCCAGGTGAGAAGAAAGTGGAAAAAGTTGAAAAAACCGAAGTTAAGAAGCGTGGCAGAAAACCTATTTTTAAGCCAACTCAGTTTGACTCGGATTTAATGCACTTGCTCCGCGAAGGCACTGGCGTGGTTGAAGAAATCACCGCACATTTGGGAGTTTCTAAAACTGAATTGCTTAAGCGGCTTGAGCTTCTCAAGGCTGAGAACCTCGCAACTGAAGAAAACAGCGTTTTTCACTTAACCGTCAACGGCTACAACTTCTACGCTGCTAAAGGTATTAAGAAAGTCAGCTTGAAAAAAACTTTTACTGGAGAAGTGAAGCTTCACAAGCACCATAAAGTTGAAAAAAGAGACGCTGTTCCAATTGACCCAGAGAAGCAGAAACACGTTGCAGATTGGCTTTCTTCAACAGAAGTAGTTGACCTAGGTGGAAAATTAGGGAAGATGGATCTTGAGGAGATTATCAAGCGTTACGGCCCTTCGCAGGAACAAAAGGAGCGCTTCATAGAGCGGAAAGTTGAAGAAGTTGTGCAAATTAAGCAGCAGCCAAAAACAACTGGCGTTTCTACCCCTTCGAGCCGCCAATCGCGAAACAGCGGAAGTGACCATAGCAATTCAAATGACAGCGAAGTGTGTGACTTGTGCAAGTCTCCTTTCAAACTTGCAATTAGCGATCCACAATTGGCAAAGTACGGGCATTGTTTTTGCGGTGCAGCTTATCACAAGGAATGCTACGACACTCTCCTTGCTGATTCAGCGCAATGTGTTCGCTGCGGCAAAAAATTATTTCTCATCATTGACAAGCAAAGCAGGGAAGTTATCAACAAAATAAAAGACGTGTTTGAGTGAAATTAAAATGGTTTCAAGAATTTCTCGATTGTCAGTTATTCGCAAGGCCTCGCGTTGGACTAGCCGTGGGATAAAGTGGCACTTTCATTTATTTTCCCCAAATTGCCTTCTTAATCCAACGAAAAGACACGAATTAGTTTTGGAGTCGGAAAACGGAACTTACTTCGCAGCTTCACATGTTTCTTTTATGGATACTGGAAAATCTTTGCTCCATTTACTTGACTTCGCGCAGCGTAAGGGTCCAACTTCGCCCCATGCGGTTGTTCTTTCTAAAGTTCTAATGCGAGCACGTCGCTTGTCAAACAAAAAGATACGCTGGCATAACCATTTGTTATTGCCAAAATGTGCTTTTAACAAACTAGCTGGCAAGTGGGTTATAGTTTTTGAGGATCTGCTCAACAATAAGATTACCAAAATATCATACCAACATTATCCCCAAGTTGATTTACTGAAATTTGATGAGCTATTCTACTCGCAACACTAATTGTGCGCTTTAATTGTCAAAAACATCGTGCCCCCTAGAAGTATTAATTTGCAGAAGCTCGTGTTTTTATTTCGAATCTACGTTATTTTTTTATGGTTTCACAAGTTTCTAAGTTGTCTGCAATTCGCAAAGCTTCAAGGTGGCAGCGTGGAAAAGTAGCGTGGCACTTCCACCTCTTATCTCCGGGCTGTTTGTTCAATCCAACTAAAACACACGAACTCTTTCTAGAATCTAGCAAGGGAAACTACGTTGTGCGTTCACATGGCACGCTTACAGAAATTGCAAAGCACTTAGTTCAACTTTTGCACGGCCGCGATATCACTGAATTTTCCTCTTCTCCAGCTAGCGGAACAGTTGAAAAGTTATTGAAACAGGCAAAAGAACTTAACCAGCGTAGGGTGAAGTGGCACCACCATTTGCTGTTTCCGCATTGCATGTTTAACAAAAAGTGGGGCAAGTGGATTTTAGCATTTGAAGATCCGCTGAACAACAAGCTAACTGAACTAGTTTACCCGCACTTTCCAGAAAAAGACTTGAGAAAAGTTGAAAACTTATTCTACGGCCAGCGAAAGTAGTTAGGCTTACTGGTGCACCGGGCACTTTTCGCGTTTTTCTACGCTGTAAATTCTAGTTTCAGCTGTTAAGCCGTTGTAGAATAGGTACCTTCCTGCTAAACTGGCGCCAAACTTGCCGCTGTGGATGATTTTCAAGAATTCGTTCGCCTGTATTCCTGCAATTATTGACGTAGTTGTTGGCAAGGCGGGCATTTTAGGGTCGAAGATGTCCAGCTGTTTGCCAGTGCAGGAGTATTTTCTCCACAAGATGGCATAGTCCTGCTTACTCATGGCGCATTCAATGCACGCTGAAGGTTTAGAAACAACTTGTACTTTGCCCATGAATCCAGTTGTGCCGCCGTCAATCAACGGAACCGCGTTGTAGCAATTGGCGTTTACATGTAGCCTAGCGCCTAAGTTATCCAAACAGCCGAAAACAGCGTCAAAATTAGCAAAGAATTTATCGTCAAGTGTCTCAACGTTTTTGATAATTGGCGTGATTGCAGCAGATGGATTAAGTTTTTGACCCGCAAGAGTCATAGCTTCAGCCTTTAAAGTTTTATTTTCCGCGTCTGCTTCTGTAAACAGCACGCAGCGGTTCAAATTCGCCTTGACAACCGTATCAAAGTCAATAATTGTAAGCCGCTGTACGCCTAATTGCAACAAATTCTTAACAACTTCATTGCCAAGCGCACCAGCTCCAACAACCGCTACATTTGCATCTGTGATTTTCTCCTGGCCCCAACCACTAATCCTCTTTTGGCGATCGTGTACGTCGCTGTCAATGTCCATGGTAAAACTAACTGTAGTAAATGATAATACTCTTTGCAAGTGGTTAGTTTGGCGTTTAAAATCGTTAATTAATTTTAATTAATGATATTATTGTATGTGGGTGTCAGCAGACTTCCTATTCTTGCTTTAGAAGTCGCTTAGTTTTCTCTGCGTTAAAACCCTGCTCTTGACAAGGTATTGCAAAAGCGGCCGTTTTAACTTAGTTTTCAAGTAGCTGAACATTTCCTCGCGTGTTTCGAAGTAAGTTGGAGTGTTTTTCAAAGCTTGTCTGCAATTTTCACGCACTTGGAAAACACCAACCGGAATCTGGTACTCGTCGCTTATCTCGCGGAAAACAATACACCTGCCTTGCCGGTTCATCCTATGTAATGCTTCAACTGTTGCTAATCTGCCGCTGTAATACCCACCGCCCTCGCGCTCAGCATATGTAGTTCTTCCTTCAAATGGCTCGTATTCGTATTCAAGTGGATCCGCTTTCATTGATAAATGTGACCCGGGCTCGCCGCTTTCAAACTGTTCAAACTCCCACGTTCCAGGAAGAATTGCAATTTCAAAGTGGTTCCCCATCCAAACGTTGCTGTACACTTGAATTTTTTCAACGCTGCGGTACTCCCTCACCTCTTCCAACAAGTGATTAGCAAGAATCGAGTCTGCAGCTGTGATTGACCAACGCGTTGGCACCATTCTTTTCTCCTTCCCAAGCGCACCGCTGGACAAAACGCGCTGCAAATAGTAAACATCTGAAAAATGTGTAAAACCTTCACTAACTGCTGTTCGCACATTTACATTTTCCTCAACAAGCGACAGCACTTTCTTCGGAATTGAAGGGTTATCTGCAAGCGAAAAGCGTTCCATTTTGCCACTTGCGCCCATTGGCTGCAAATAAGTTGAAAAACTAAGCCGCTGAAACGGCTCCCGTTCGAACCGCACCTCTATGTCGAGGTCTTTTTTTGAAAGCGCCGTGTCCTGCAAGTCAAGCACAGTGCGGTTTTCGATGTTTTTTACGCCAATGGTTTTTTCGCCACGCGCCAACGACAGCCGATATTCTATGATTTTCGCCACGTCTAACCCATACCAGTTTCCAGGCGAATCAGCGTTTGAAACGTCGTCAGTTAAGCCAACCATTGGACCAGCGAATACATTCGGGTAATTATACTTCCCAATAAAAATCGACGACGGCGACTTGCCAAAAACTTCCTTTGGAATCCGCTTCGAAAACAGCGGCTTCAAGCTAGCTTCGATCTGCTTGTACAGCGGCGTGGAACTTGGAAGGTTCATAAATTATTTTTAGCGTTGTTTGTTTTAAAGTTTCGTCTCGCAATTGGCTTTTACATGTCTCTTACGAGTCTTTTACAACCGTGGCAGTGGTCTTTTACTAGTCTTTTATAAGTCTCTTGTAGTCGGTAGTAAAAACCTGCCGCGTTGTCGCAAGCCTTTTAAAGGTCTTTTATGTAACAGCTACCCGCAGGTTTGTTAGTTATGGTGGATAATGTTTTTGATGCAAAGGAGAAATTACTCTCTACGTTAAGTTGGAAGGAAAACCCATTTGTAAAAGACTTACGTCAAAGCGACAAGGAAGGGTTTCTCACTTATTACTATGCAATTGATGCAGGTAAGGTTGTTGAGAAGCTTGCGTTTGACGCAAAAGCGTGTTTGCTATTAGGTCCGAAGGGAGTTGGCAAAACTTCTGCACTTCATTACATAAGTTATTCATTGCCCGAAGGCGAATTTGACAAGGTTATGTTCAAAGAGCCTCCAGAAACGTTAAATGCATTGGCAGATGAGCTTGGCTTTAACCGCATAACTGGCATTTCGTTTATCCCGTTTCTTTCAAGCAAGCGCGACGTGACTCGCCAAGAGCTTGCGAGATATTTGCGCAACAAATACAATATTAAGAAGTTGCTGATGTTAGTGGACGAGGCTCAGCTTGGAACAGAGATGTATATGGAGTTCAAGTACTTGCTTGACGAAGTTGCAAACCTACGCATAGTTTTTTCAGCGCTTGACAAAAGCAAGTTTCCAGACTCGTTGTTGCATTTAATTGGAAGCGGCAATATTTTTAGCAGGAATAAGTTTACAAAAGGCGAAATGACTTCGATCATTGAGCACCGGATAAGCGCAGTTGGTGGAAAGGCACCTGCTCCATTTGGAGAAAAAGAACTAAGTAAGATTTTAACCGAGCAAAATTTGCTTTCTCCAAGGTATGTTTTTGACGAGTTGAACAACCACCTTGCAAAGTTGGCGCTTGGCGAGGAGAAAATCGAACCGTATGGCGACGACTTGGTAATCCAGTCCGCTATTCAGCGCAGCAAGCAATCGCCGCAACTTACGGATTATGCTTTTACAACTAGCCACGCGCCGTGGTGGCAAATGCTTTCGCCGTCGCAAAAAGCGGTTATAGCCCAGCTTGTAAGCGGCGACGGGCTTACTTTGCATGACTTGATGGACAAAACGAGTTTAACGCAGAACACGGTTTTCAACGCACTTTACCAACTACGTGGCGACGACGAAGCTGAAAGGGAACGCAAGCCAGAAGTTCCATTTCCATTGGTAATGGCAAAGCAGCAATTTGTCGGAAAGCGGAAGAAAAATTTGTATTTCAATAATAACAAGATCAAAAACGTCTTGACAACGCACTAGGCAAGTGATGAAAAATGGAAGTTGGAAAAGTTACGTTCATGGAATTATTCTCCGCTCTTGGTGGGGCGAAGGTTCCGTTGAAGTTCAGCGTTGAGCAGAACAACGTTAGGTTGGGAGTCGATCGTGGTGGGTCGCTTCTTGTTCAACGCAAAGTAGTTTAGAAAAAGAAGAAATTAAAGAAAGAAAATAGAAAAAAAGAAAAGGGGAGTGTTTAGAAAATATGGTGGATAGTAATACCGATAGGTTTTCTTTGTTTGAAATGGACAAAATCTTACGCACAGCTGGAGCTGACCGCGTAGATGAACGCGCGAGCAAAAAACTGCGCGAACTCTTGGAAGATTCAGCGTCAGAAATTGCGTTCAAAGCAAAAATACTTGCAAGGCACGCTGGCAGGAACAACGTACAGCGAGAAGACATCCAGCTAGCCGCACAGCAGTTGATGGCGTGAATATTTTTTGTTTACGATTTAAAGTTCGCCGCTTCGTGGATTTAATTCGAGTTCCTTTTCTCTTATTACTGCGCTAGCAAGCGGGTGGTTTACTTGTTTTTTTAATTCTTGTAGAAATTCATCAGTGCTTAGATTTGCCGCGTTCATTCTATTTGCCCATCGATGAAGCGCGTCGCGCATAATGTTCTTTAGTAAGTCTTGTTGTCCTTTTTCTCTAATTATTTCAGCCATAACAAAAGCATCTAAGTCGCTTATTACTAACTTCGGTCCTTTTGGAGTGGGTTTGAAAGAAAAAATATCGCTATGTGGGTAACAGCCGATGTTCATCACTTTTGCAATAAGGTTTACTAGTTTATCGCGGTGTTCTTTTTTGCTAAAAATTCGTCCAAATTTTTTATCCGGTAGATGTGGATCCTTCATATCTTTTATTCTGCTTCGCGTTTTATCGCCGCCGAATAATTCCTGTACTTGCACCCACCCTAAATCTGGGTGTTCTACAAAACCGGTTTTGACTATCGGAAGTTTCTCGCGCTTAAGCATTTCAATAACGCGTTCAAACCGTGGAACTAATGAATTCATTGGTTCATTGAAGTGATGCCGCGGGTTGGTGAATTGCTTAACCGCTACGCGTTTCGGTTTTTGTCCCTTGAACCAAATTCGACCAAGGTAAACCTTGCCAATTATTCCACGACCTAGTAACGTTCTTCCCACTGTTAGGCGTTTCACATCTTCCCGATTCTTCCACAATTCAGACATTTTGTATCACTTTTTCTCTAGGTTAGTGTATTGTTGCAGCAGTTCTTTTGCTAGGAATTCAGCAAACGGCTTTTCGTTTCCTTTGTCAGCTGCTTCAATTACGTTGTAATACTCTTGCTTGTTCTTAGCTTCGATTATAACTGGTGGTAGCTTGCTTTTCATCAGTACCCAGTTCATTAACAGCCTCGCTGTTCTCCCGTTGCCATCTGTAAAAGGATGAACTTGTACGAACTTGTTGTGAAGCCAGCTAGCAAGTTCAACTGGGTGAAGCGTTTTTTTAAGTTGCTTAAATTGTACAAATATTTTTTCCATTTCACTTTCAACTAACTTGGCGCTTGGTGGCTTCCAGTTAGATCCACTTATGCCAACTTCGCTATCGCGATACTCTCCTTGCAGGCGGCAAGTTGTGTTCTTAGTTACTTCAAACTGCGTTTTGTACAAGAAGCCTTGGTTCAAGCCATTTTTGTAAGTTTTTATAAACTCCCAAGCGTCCCTTCCATTTGAAACCTCAACTACGTCGTTCGTTCTGGCGCCT
>JAUYPK010000020.1 GCA_030697615.1 Microcaldota archaeon
TATATGGGTAGCTAGCATTAACAAATGCATTAACAGGTGAAATTTACATGCAACACGATGAAGATGGAGATTATGAAGACCGGGAAGGCGAGAACATGTACGCCGAAGTTGAAGACCCTTACATTACTGACAAGGAGTACAAGTGTGAAAAGTGCAACAAAAAGAAAAAAGTAAAAAGCGGCACTTTATTCGCGCCGTTTTGCCACGATAGGCCAATGAAACTACTGCACCGCTTGGAACATAAGTTTGACTTTGAAACAATTACGAAACGCTCAGTTGAAAAGGAAAAACAACTATTCCCAAACTCTGCCAAAAGCGTGAAGAAAGCAACAACGACAAAGCCAGCAAAGAAGAAAAGTGCAAAAAAAGCGAAGGCTGTAACTAAAAAGAAAAAAGCGAAGAGCAGAAAATGAAATTCTTAACTGGCAAGCCTGCTTGTGTTGTTGACAAAAAGCTAATTTTAGCTGAGCTACACTTTGGCATTGAACTCTCACTACAGCAACGCGGTGTAAACGTTCAACTCGAGTCAAAGAAATACAGCGACTCCTTAAATAAATTGAAAGCAGAGAGTAAGACTACTGAGCTAGTTGTAATTGGCGACTTTAAGCATACGGTTACTGGTTTTGACCAGCGTGAACGCAACGCGTTTAATGAATTTATCCACGAGTTGGAATTTGAAAAAATTACAGTTGTCAAAGGGAACCATGACTCGCGGCTGGAAGAGATGGCAAAGCCGTTTCCACATTTCACAGTAGAGCCAGCAACTGGCATGACTTTTCAACACCGCGGCACTTCTTTTGGCTTGTTTCACGGTCACGCAAATGCTTCTGAACAAGTTATGAAGGCGGATGTGTTGATGACTGGCCACAACCATGCAGGGATACAAATTGGAAGCGGAGAGTTTGGCAAAACTTTGCCAGCGTGGATCATAGCGCCGTTTGGAAAAAAGCAGAAGCTAATTGTGTTTCCTTCTTTTAACCCGCTTTCTGGCTCTGTTCCGTTTAATGCTTTGAAACCGCGTGAATTGCACGGTCCAATTTTTAAAACTGGCGAAGTAAAGTTGGAAGAAGCGGAAGTTATTCTACTATCTGGACAAAGAATTGGAAAACTGAAACACCTGCGAATAGAGTGAGGTTTAAATTGTACTAAAATTACATGATAATAGGCGATTCCCACTATATGGAAAGAAAGAAAATTATTGAATTTTTAAAAAAAGTTACGATACAAAATGGGATCAAAAAAGCATTTTTATTCGGTAGCTTTGCACGGGGAGAAAAGTACCACGATATCGACATAGCAATTGAACCTCCTGAAGGTTTCACTTTGCTCGACTTATCACGAATTGCTAATGAGATAAAGGATAAACTAGGCGTTGAAGTCGACTTGATAACTACTCGCAGTATTCATCCGCTTTTGAAAGAATCAATCCAACGTGATCTGGTATTGATATGAACAAGAATCCTTCGCTATACTTAGGTCACATACTTGAAGCGGTTAAAAAAATATCGCGCTACACTTCAGGAATAGATGAAGAAGAATTCTTAGAAAATGAACTGGTTAAGGATGGAGTTACCTGCAATATCCAAATAATTGGTGAAGCTATAAAGAACTTACCTCCAGAATTTAAAGAAAAGCACCCAGAAGTCCCATGGAAAGACATTGCAGGCATGCGGGATAGAATTGTTCACTTTTACTTTGGCATAGACTATCAAATCATGTGGGCAACGGTTAAAGAAGATATACCTGAACTCCAACAGCAAATTAAGAAACTATTAAAGGGACAGTAATGATAAAAGTTGCAATCGTTGGAATTTGAAAAGATAACTGTTGTAAAGGGTAACCATGACTCGCGGCTGGAAGAAATGGCTCGCACGGCCCGATTTTTAAAACTGGTGAACTAAAACTGGAAGAAGCGGAAGTTATTCTTCTCAGCGGACAAAGAATTGGGAAGCTAAAACATTTGCGCACTAAATAAAATATAGCAAACTGCTGCTATTCGCGCGAAAGCCGCCTTGAAAGTGGCAATAATTCTTCCAATTTAGTTACAACGTGGTGCGCTCCGCTTTGCCGCAGCATTTCAGCTGGAACAGTCCCAGTTATGCCAACCGCAATTGCACCTTTTGTTTCCCGCGTTTTTTCCATATCGAACAAACCGTCACCGATATAAACCAACTTAGCACTACGCGGAACCCCATTTCTCTCTGCAATTCGCCTTGCCATTTCGTTATGCACAACCCCTTTGATGAAACTCGGGTTACGGTCGCTGTAGCCAAGAACACCGTGAAATAAGCTACGTATGCGTTTCAGCTTCAAAAGCGACTTTAACTCAAGAGGGTAAGAAGAACTAGAAACTACAACCACGTGCCCATCGCGCCTCAGCGCTTTAAGTGTTTTTCTTGCCCCTGCCTTCAATTTAGCTTTTGGAACATCAGCAGCCCACTGTGCTTTAATCCTGTCGCTTGCCTTAAGCAAAGCGGCTTCCGAAACTCTTTTTCCATGAGCTGTAAACAACTGGCGTGCAACTGTCCTGTGAGGTAACCCCACAGTGAGGAAAAAACGTTCAAGTGCTTGCTTTGGATCTATTCCAAACCGCTTCATCTCACGTACAAACGGCTTCGCCTTTAAACGGACATTGTCAACAAGAGTACCGTCCATGTCAAACACAAAAATTAAAGGCATAGACAAACTAATCACTTTGAAGATTATTATGGTTTTGCCAATTAAACAACTCAAAAAACTCTATGGTTGGAAAAACGTGGAAAAGTGGCACGTTTTTCCAAGTGGACACATGAACACCAACGTATACGTAAAAGCTGATGGTGCCGAGTACAATGGCCGGTTTTACAAAACCCGCAGCAAAACTGAAATTAAGTTTGAGTTGGAAATGCTTGGCGAACTGAAACGAAAAGGTTTTCCCTGCCCAATAGCAATAGTAAGCTTAAATGGGGAAAAAATTACGACTATAAATGGCACAAACGTAGTTTGCTTTTCTTTTATACAGGGAGTTACAAGCCAACCTCGCACATTGGCAAACGTCCGAAAAGTAGCTAAGAAAACAGGTGAACTTCACTTGAAAACCGCTGGAATTTATATTTCAAGCAAAAGGCCTGGCGAAACGCTTGGCGAGTTTAAACAATTCATTGCAAAAACAAAAAGTGAATTTATTGGTTTGATTCCGCCGTTCAGTGGAAAAGCGCTTGCATTTGTCCAAAGCGAATTAAAAACATTGGAATTGCCACGCGACTTAGAAGTTGGGCTAGTTCATGGAGACATCAAACCTGAAAACGTTGTTTTCAAACGGGGCGAAGTGGCAGGTTTTCTTGACTTCGACTTAGCTTATTGTGGCGACTTGCTTAGCGATGTTGCATCTGCAGCGCTTTGGTGGAGCATTACGCGATCTGGCGTTAAAATGCAAAACTTAACTACTTTTCTAGTGGAGTATAACAAGGTTCGACCAATGTCTGTAAGTGAAAAAAGGCATTTTAAAACCGCGTTGCTATTCCAAGCAGTAAAACAAGTTTACAGGTACCCTTACTTTGTACGCCATAAGCCAAGAGTTGCAAAAGCTAATTCTGCAATGTTCTTAAAGGCAGCTAAGCAGATAAAACTAATGGACTTGCGTATTGTTTAAATAACCTCGCTGTTCAAAAGAAATACAATAGTTGATATTAACATGGCTAGGGGTAAAGAGCGTCAGGTAATTTGTGCATCTTGCAAGCGTTACTGTAGGCGAGATAAAGCTGTTTACATTGAAAAAGTAGTGTTTTCCAACCCAATTGAACGCAAAGATACAACTGAACAAGAAGAATACAAAGCAGTTTTCAAACGCGAAGTAGCTTATTGCCCGGGTTGTGGCAAGCACTTGCGCATCTACGAAAAGAAAACCGAAGAAAACCGGCGTAACCGCGAGAGGGAAATTGAACGCGCATCACAGCGGCCAACATTCAGGGAACAAACTACTACCAACAACAACCCCACTAGAAGCAGGACAGGCGGGTACAAGCTAAACGAACCCACACAACCACAATCTCCAACTGCAAGGCAATAGCTCCACAAACTGAAAACCGTGAATTAACCTAAGACGAAGGACAAACGGCTTAATTTTTTAGACATTTACAGCTAGGTAGCACTAATTTTACTAAAAAAGCTTAAAACAGTTAAACTTATAGTTTTTTATAAGTTTGACTGATCCTGACTTTCAAGCGTATTTTTAACCTATTTTACACTAAAACTATTGCGTCATTTTGTGATTGTATTATTTGGGCCCGTAGTCGAGTGGTAAGACGTTCGCTTTACACGCGAAAGACCAGGAGTTCGATTCTCCTCGGGCCCACTAAAGAACAACTATAATTCAACGCAGCGCTCGTTTGTAATAAGTTAACTCTGGCTTTTGGAATTGTTTACCGCGGCGGGTTACGCCAAGCACCGTGCAGCGAATCATTGCCCCAAGCCTACTTCCCGCGGTTGAATAATGCGATCCGCGCACTTCTGTAAAGCCAAGGCCGGCAAGGTGTTCATTAAGCGGCTTATAGATAGCAATACCACCGCTTGTACCTGATTTTACAATTAAGTGGCCAATAAAAGCGCTTTTTCTACCTGCTGGATTTGAAGCTGGAATGCCATTGTAATGTGCAATTACTTCATCGCTGCCTTCACGTACCACTAGCAAATGATGCCCACCGCGGGAATGTAAAAAGGCACGCAAATAGTTGCGCCTGCTTTCTCCAGGCAATTTATCGCGTTCAAAAGCTGCTTCTACAAGTTGGGCAACTTGCTGCCGGTAAGTTGGGTGGCGGTTAAAATTAGAATTGGAAAGCAAAACTCGCTTTACTGAAGAAGAAACCATACCGTTATTGCAATGCGCTGGCATAAATAATTTACCATTACATCGAACATAACTTTTTATCCAGCTGTGCAGTACTTTTGAACATGTCTATTTCGAAATTAAAGTTTCCCCCTTATCGCAAGGGCTTTCTCGCTGTTGGCGATGGGCACAAACTGTACTATGAATTCTACGGCAACCCAAAAGGTATTCCCGTATTGTTCGTTCACGGCGGGCCAGGAGGCGGATTCAAGGAAAAACACAAGGGGTTCATTGACAAGAAAAAGTACAACTTAATCCTATTCGAACAACGCGGAAGCGGCCGCAGCAAACCGCACTGTTCGCTAAAAGCCAACACAACACAGAAACTAGTTGAAGACATTCACAAATTACTCAAGTTTGCAGGAGTTAAACGCGCAATTTTATTCGGCGGGTCATGGGGCTCAACACTAGCACTCTGCTATGCGATAAAATACTCCGAAACAGTTTCAGCAATGGTACTACGCGGAATCTTCCTCGCGACTAAAAAAGAAATCAACTATTATTACAACGGCGGAACCAAAACCCACTTTCCGGAATACTGGGAACGCTTCATTGCAAATGTTCCAGCAAACAAACGCGGCAACGCAATA
Organism: Microcaldota archaeon; assembly: GCA_030697615.1. Lineage (GTDB taxonomy): Archaea > Micrarchaeota > Micrarchaeia > Norongarragalinales > UBA8480 > JAHFHC01. The sequence goes on from JAUYPK010000020.1 coordinate 5,455, forward strand.
GGCTACTACTTGCAACAAATGCTTTCCAAAAATAAACAAACTGCAAAGAAGTACCGCTTTGAATGGAAGCTATACGAATCCGCGCTTTCAAAACTCCACTTTACACACAAGGACTTCCAGCGGATTGAAAGCGAATGGATTGACTCAATAGCAATCCTAGAAGCGCATTACATGAAAAACAACTGCTTCTTGGCGGACAACTACATCTTAAACAACGTGAAAAAAATTGAACATAT
>JAUYPK010000023.1 GCA_030697615.1 Microcaldota archaeon
ATATTGGCAGTAATGTTAAAAGTGCCGTTGCCATTGAGATTCACGGAATAATTAACGTGGCTTGAATTCGCGCCCAAACTCCTGTTGAAAACACTAATCTTGTAAAGCTGGAAACCCGAATAGTTTTGCTGCGGAACGCGCGTGTCCGCATCGCCAGTAGCGCGTGCGAGGAAGACGTTGGTAATGTTTTGCCAGCCAAATATTTTAGCTCCACCACAAGGCGGCTGGTCGCCTGCAACAACTGTCATTCCACAATCTGTTGCGGGAGTGTAGTTCGCAAAAATAATGAACGAAACGTTGCCAGTGAAGTTAGTAGTAGACTTGCAGCGTGCGGTGACACCGCCGCTTGCCGTCAGAGTACCGTTGTTCACGCCGCCAGTAGTAGTCACATAGCACACTTGATTCATCGTAACCCACTTGCTCGTGTTCAAAGCGCCGTTAAACTCGTCGAAATCCAATCCTACATCATTGCCGTTGGAAACAAGGGCTACGGGGCTTGAATTCGCGTAGTAAAGCCAACCTGTTTGACCCGTAGAGTTCACTATTTCCGTCTGCCTCACTGCCCACGTGCAAACAGAGCCGTTAGTGAAATTCAAGCGGTATTGGGGAAGCACTGCGGTTTCGTTATTGTTGATGAAACGCCAGTCTTGACAGTTTCCGTAACCCCTTGCAGTGTCATTAAGCCAAAAAACCGCTTTGTCCAACTGCGCGGGCAAGGCAGTGCTTGAATAATTGAAGCTCAAACGTATTTTTCGCGTGAAAGTAGTGTTAAACCAAGCGTATTCAGTCAAGCTAGCCCCTAAAACGCTTATTGAAATGTCGTCGCGCGAATCTTGGGAGATTGCACGAGGAAAAATGAACTGCAAGGTTGCAGTGTCGCCTTTTTTCAACGAAATTTGGGTGGCATTAAATATTTTCACAAACTGTTTCCGCGTCTTCAAAGTGAGGTTAGTTTTCTCTTCTAAAATGTCCGATTCGAAAGTGCCAGAAGAGTTTATCGTAATGTTAGTGCCTATCTTGACGAAATAACGCTCTGAATCAAAGTATTGGAAAGCAATTTCCTGCTGAACTTCCTGAAAACCCGCTTTCTTCCCTTTCGCGTACTTCTCAATATAGCCGAAAAGTTCGCCGTCCAAAAAAGCTCTCTTGTCAACTGCCGTCACATTGACCTTAAAGGCGCAAAACTCGTGAGTCCCGTTATAATTACCGCCGCAGTCTTGGAAAGTATTGTCTGCAATCGAATTTAAAACAGTTATTACCAAACTGCCTTTGCTGTCCGTAAGCAAATGCTTCTTATCCCCTATTTTAGTCTTACTCGCATTCTCCGCACTAGCGAAAACGCTTAAAAACAGCAAGAACACTAGAAAAAACAATGCCTTCCTCAAGACACCAGCCCGCTTAAAGTAATTGCGGGCAATTTAATAAGCTTTTGGATTGCGCAGGCTTTGGAAAACGCATTCGCCAGCCCTTCTAGAGCAGACGGTGGGTAGTTCCGTGCGCTAGTATTCGCGCTGGGCTAACCCAGCGGCTCTTGCTTCCCAATGCCCTCTACGCCTTCCAAGCCGCGTCCAACAAGGCGGCTTCGTTTGGGCTTAGCTTCCAACTATTTCTAGTTTCATAGCCATCTAATTCTTCTGATAGTTTTTTGGCGAGTGCCGCGTGAAAAGCGTGGACGCTTTTGGCCGTCACTATCTTGAGTCGCGAAGTAAGGCAACCTTCCGTTTTTTCGTGCCAATCGTCAAGGCAACAATCACAAAGAAAATTTAGTTCGAGAATTTCGTCCGTCATTTCAAATCACCAGCTTGGTTCTTTTTCCCAAGCTTTTATTTCAGCTTCAATTCTTCTTTTTACCCACGCTCTTGCTCTACGCCGCATCTCGGCTTCACCCAAATCCTTCGCTCCACAAAAAGGGCAAACCACTTTCTCTTTAATCATTTCAAAGCCTCCTCCAAATCCTTTAACAAACTTTCTACCTCAAAACCATAATCAAGTGGTAGAAGATGTGTTTTGGTTCTTCTTTCGGCAACCCAGTTTTTCAACGACTCCAAAGACACCCATTTCTTTTCGATTGTAGACGAATCCAATCCATTCATAGAACGCTTTACTTGAACGCTAGTTTTTATTTCGAGTTTTGCTTCAACCATTTTTCAATCGCCTCGCTTCGTGCAAAAAGGGCATTCTAGTTCCAGCCCATAGCAGCAAGCGCAACTCATACGCATTTTACGAGTTCCAGCACAAGCCCTGCATTTTTTCATCCTAATCCTCGTTTTTCGTCGTCAAATAGGTTGTTAAAACCCATAAAAAATTTAGTAAAACCGCTATAAAAACTCCCGCGACAAAGTTGTGCTGCCAAATGCCGAATGTAACTGCGGTAATAATTAAATTAACGAACATTTCTGAATCGGATTTCAATTTCTGTTTTTTAGCCATTTTCATCAACCTAAACTCATTTTTTGAAGCAAACGGCTCTGCACTTCGCCAAAAAACTCGTAAAACTCGGTTTGCTCGACTGAAAAACCCTGCATTTCACGCGACAACTGTGGTATGACGCGGCGGCCAACTATTAGAAACAATATTTCGCCTATTTTCTCGGAAGGAATTTTTTGCAACTTGCTTTTCAAAGCCTCTAACTCGCTCGGCCTAATGCGGAAAGAATAAAATTCGCTCTCGAAAACAAGGTTATTCTCGCTCTTTTTTTCCTCCAAATGCTCTTGAACCTTAACCATTTTTCTCTACCTCGTCATCATTCAAACAATCCAAAATTACATACGCAATCAAAACCAAACCAATTCCCGCAAGTGCGTAAATTACCAACTCCATTTAAATCTGCCCTCTCTTTCCTCGTGCCTAGCGTGAAACAACTTCAACTGCAAAATCTTTTCTTCCACTTCCAGCCCCTTCAAATGATTTTTCAAAATAATTTTTTTGTTCTGCACGATAACAAGCCTCTGCTCCAAATCAGGAATCATTTTTAATCACAATCCACCCAATTTTTCTTGTTTTCCTACTAAAACCTCTTTTTCTCTAAAGCCAGTGCAAGAACAAATTTCGCTAGTCGACGGGTTGCCGTCACAACAATCATCTTCGTGTTCTGCACTATCGTGTCCACATTTACAAACACCCATTCTACGCATACCGCCGCCCATTTTTCAACACCCCTTGCAGTAGCTTTCGTTCAAAACATTTGTTATCGAATCGCATTTAGAACCGTTTTTTACCCACCTGTCGCACGATTGAACTAGCGAACAGCGTTGAACTATTT